>NZ_BAAHAA010000012.1:0-110687 GCF_054777915.1 Nocardioides marmoraquaticus
CGGTCGAGTTCGAGGACGAGCACTACCGGCACAGCCCCGCGCCCACTACCGTCAGCGCGTCACTTCAGAGCCTCTACTGAACCCGGCACGCGACAAACACCCCAGCGCAACAACGTCCAGGCACCGCACCCTGAGCCCGGCTCCGAAGGAGACGCCCATGAACCCGCAGGCACCCTCGTCGCACGCCCCCTCCTCCGGGCTGGACGGCAGCTTGCTTGAGGCGGCCGAAACGGCCGACCCGCCCGTCGTCGACCAGGCCGCGGCCGTGCTCGAGGACGTCACGCTGCTGCTGCACCAAGCAGCCCTCGCCTCCTGGGAGATCGGCGACCGGGAGGGCGTCACCTCCGAGCTCCACTACCTCGGCCTCGGGGTCTACCTCGCCCAGGGCAACGCAGCCCTACTGCTGCCCGATAACCACGTGATGTCCCAGAGCTGGCCGCCGGTCGGGCCGCCGGCGCAGAACGACCCCGCCGCGCTCGTCGCCTCGGCCGAGACCCGGCTCCGCGATGTGGACCCGACCGTCGTGACCGGCCTGAGTGATCTGGTCCTCGAGGTGTGCGACCTGGTCCGGGAGTTCCGCGACGTCGCCCGGTTCACACAGCTGGAGGACGTCCACCGGCATGGCTGAACGTCGGCCGGACCCTCGGGGTCATCCTGGCCGGCCCGACGAGACGACTCGCGGGCCGGCGCAGCTCGCGCACGCCCCCACGGCCGGCCCCGGCACCCAGCACGACGGCCGCAGCGTCGGCGAGCTGCTCCGCGACGCCGACCACCTCGCCCGCACCCTCCTCCTCGACCTCGACGCCGACCACGCCGCGGCGCTGGTGCGCAGCTGGCCGACCCTGGTCGACGCCGCGGCGACCGCCTGGCACGCAGTAGGCGCCGTGGCCACCGGCCCCGACACCACAATGGCCGCGGCCGCCGACCAGCCGCCGCCGATCGACGACACCGACCCCATGAGCCGGCTCCAAGCCGTCACCGACGGCATCGCCGGCACCCTCGCGACCGCCCGATGGCCAACACCCGGCCAGGGCTCCCACGTCGTCGACGAGATCTCCGGCCACCTCCACCGCGTGGCCCAGCTGCTCGAGCGCCACGGCGCCGACCTCCCGGTGCGCCGGCCAGACGTGCGCGCCGACATCGCCGCAGCACAGATGCGGCTGATGCACACCGTCTACCTGGCCGCCCACGCCACCACCAGCTCGCTGCAGATGTACGGCCGCCGGCTCCACGACAACCCCAGCGAGGACCGCAAGCCACTCCCGCTGGCGTCCGCCGGCCTTCCGTACGCCGTCGGACCCACCGGCAGGTGGGTTCAACGCATCGGGGTGTGCGAAGGCATCGCCAGCCGCTACGTCCGACAGACCCACGGCGGCGTCGCCGCCGCGCTCGCCGGCGAGGCCATCCCGCCCCCGGACGAACCCGACCGGCTGCAACGCGCATTGGCCCGCTGGGACATCCAGGTCCACCGGACCCTCGCCGCCGACCCCAGCCCGCACAACCTGTTGCTCGCCAGCCGCACCCAGGCCCTCATCGCTGCTACGGCCAGCCCGATACTCGAAGGGCTCCGACGTAGAGAGCCTGAGGTCGGTGACGACATCGGTCACGCCATCGCAGCCCTTGAGGCGACCGGCAACGCCTGGAACCACGTGGCAGGCCGTTGGGCCGATCTCACACCCCCAGGGGCTCGTCCCGATCGTCCGCTTGCAGCGGCAGCAGCGCAGTTGCGGGCGGCGCTAGGCGACATCAGCCGCCGTCTCGACCAGGCAGAGCTCGGTCGTATCTACGGAGCGGACGTCGCGCTAGCCGTGGGGCATCTCCACGACGCGCTCGTATCCGCCGCCGAGGTCGCGGATCAGGTTCGCGAACTGGCCGCGGACCCAGACCTGGTGGGACCGGCACGTGCGCTGTCCATCCGCGCGCATAACGAGCACGAACTGGCGACAGCGTCTCAGCCGCGCGGAGCGATGGAGAGTGACATCGTCTGGGTGTTGCCCTCCGACGTCCTGAATGGACGGACTGTGCCCCTGCCTCGACCGGTGGCAGACGGGCTGCGCCGGGCGGCTGCGGCCGCAGCCGCCAGTGCGGCTCGCGCCGCCAGTAGGACCACTATCCTCGACATCCTCGACCGCACGGACATTACGCGATCCGAGGCCGGGATCGGCCGGGATCGGCCACCTCAAAGGTTCGCGAATCCACCAGAACCGTCGGCCTCGGCCCCGACGCCCTGAGCACCAGGAACGCTCCCCTTGGTACATCGCGAGCAGTGTCGACGCGCCGCTGGACCTGACTCCGGAAAGTTCTTGACGCTCGGTGATCGCCAGAAGGGGGTCGTTGGCCTTAGCCCAAGTGACGGACCACTGCGCATGAGGGCGAGGCCACACCATGTACGAGGACATTCCAAGCGAGATCGACGACCGGTATCCGCTCACGATCGAGGAGTTCTGCGACCTGACCCAGGTACCGCTTCAGGCGGTACGGCGGTGGCTGCACGACGGCAGCGGCCCGATGTGGGCACCATTCAATGGCAACGGTCGCCTCTACATCACCGCCGGTGAGGCCAGGCGATTCGTCGGCTCGCCTGCCTTTCGATCGCTGCGGGGGAGTGCGTGATGACCGCGCGTCTGTTGCCGGTGTACCTCAGCATCGAGGAGGCAGCTGACCTGCTCTCGCTGTCGGTCAAGACGATCCGGCGCCGTATCGCCGACGGGACGATCCCGGCCTACCATTGTGGTAATCGGGCCATCCGTATCAGGCTCGCCGACCTCGAGTCCGCCCTCGAGCGGGTGCCGTCCGCCGGCTGAGCCGCGAGTAGCGCGATACGCGCGGGTCACACCCAGTTACTGATGATCGGACTCGCGCCAGGCTACGTAGGCGGCACCAATCGCGTCTGCGATGCGTTTGTCGCGGTCTCGCGTCCCGTGCTGGTAGATGGCCATCGCCGCCTGTGATGCGTGACCACCACGGGCCTGCAGCTCAGCAGCGGTCGCTCCGTGTTGTCCAGCCATGGTGAGTGCGGTGTGCCGCAGGTGATGGATCGTGAGGTCGGGACGGCCAGCGGCCTCCCGAGCAGGGCGGTAGCGATCCATCAGGTACCGCACGCTCATGTGATCGGTGCGATCGCCGGGAAAGACCAACCCCTCGGAGCCTGGAGCGGCAAACTCCAGCAGATGGCGTTGTAGCAGGGGCAGGAACGGTGGCGGCACATGCACGACACGTGTCCCGCTGGCGGTCTTTGGGGCGCTTACCGCGCGTCCGCAGTTCGGGCAGGCGCCCTCCGCACCGTGGATCATGTCCTTATCCACCTTGCGGCTCACAGAGATGAGTCCGGAGACACCGTCGATGTCGGATCGCCGCAGTTCGAGCAGCTCGCCCTCACGCAGTCCCACGAATGCGGCCAGGGTGATCAGCAGTTTCAGCCGGTCCGGCATGGCTTCGATGATCTGGTCGAGTTCGTCGAGTGTCGCCGGACTGGCCAAGCGCTTAACTCGTGCCGCGCCGGCGCCTCGGACCTTCGGGGGTGCCCGGTCGATCAGTTCCTCCTCCTCGGCCGCCTGAAGCAGCGAGCGCAGCAATCGGTAGGCGGCCGCGTTCGTCGCCTCGGTGTGCGGATCGAGCGAGGCACGCCAGACCTTGATGTCAGAGAGGGCGACGGCACGAAGGGGCGTTGATCCGAATCGGGGAAGGATGCGACTGTCGAGCAGCTGGCGGTACCCGCGCACCGTGTTTGGCCGGAGGCGGCGCTCGGTGAGGTATCGCTCGGCGAAGGCTTCGACGGTGCTGATGGCGGCAGCCGCCTCTCGTCGCGCGGCCGCGTCCTCCCGTGCCTTTGGCGGTGTCCACTCGCCGCGGTCGATGAGCAGGCGTTCAGCGGCCAGCCATGCCTCGGCAGCCATCTTGTCGCCGAACGTACGGGAGTAGCGGGCGCCGCTGAGGGTTGCGTAGCGGGCCCTGTAAGCCGCCTTGCCCGAGCTGCTGGTTCGGCGTTCTACCTCCCCAAAGCCGCGTCGCTTGCCCATGTCCGCTGCTCGCATTCTGTGGGGGACTGGTGGGGGAAAGGATGGCCTACTGGGGGTAGTTCTGACCACTCCTGACCGCATTCGTGGTGCTCAGCGCTCTCATCGCCGCTCGCTGGGTGATGCTTTGCAAGCAGGGGGTTAGGGGTTCGAGTCCCCTAGGCTCCACCGAGCTCGACCGGCCGGAACCGTCGGACGCCCCTGCGCGTCCCAACGGCATGGGATCTCGCGGACCTGTCCTCCTCGCCACGCTCGCAGCGACCGTCCTGCTCTCGGCCTGCGGCGACACCGGCGGTTCCGGGACCGCTGCCGACGGCGGGGGCAGCGCCGACAGCAGCGGGAGCGCGAGCCCGGAGCCGGAGCCACGTGACGAGGCCTCACCGGTCGCCCTCGAGTGCCCCCGACGCCTGGCCGACGCGGCGGGGATCGTCGACCCGGCGCAGGCGACGCCGACCTTCCCGCGGGTCGAGGCGGCGGTGGTGTGTTCCTACCTGCAGGGCCGCAGCCCCGACGCCGGTTGGGAGCGCACCGTGGGCCCCGTCGAGGTGCCCGACGACCGGCTGGCGTCGCTCGACGACACCCTGGCCGGGCTCCGGCCGGCCCCCGCCGACCAGATGTGCACCATGGACATGGGTCCGCGCGTGCTCGTGCTCGCCGCGACCAGCGACGGCGTCGTGGGGGTCGTCGCCGAGCAGTACGGCTGCCGCCAGGTGCTGCTCACCGACGATCCGGCCGACGTCGCCCCCGGCGCCGGCGACACCGGCCTGGCCGTGCCCGGGGCGCTGAGCGGTGGCGACGCGGTGCTCGCGACGGTGGAGCCGCTGCTGCGCTGAGGCGCCTACCTGGCAGGCTGCCCGGGTGATCACCTGGCACGACGTGGCCGCCGAGAGCATCGGCGCGCGCGACCTGTACGACGCCCTGGTCCTGCGGGCCGACGTCTTCGTCGTCGAGCAGCAGTGCGCGTACGCCGACCCTGACGGCGCCGACCTGCGAGCGGGTGTCCGCCACCTGCTGGGCCGCGACGGCGAGGTGCTGGCGGCGTACGCCCGGGTGCTGCCGCCCGACGAGCGGTACGCCGCTCCCCGCATCGGTCGCGTCGTGGTGTCGCCGGCAGCCCGCGGGGGCCTCGGGCGAGTCCTGATGGAGCGCTCGCTGGCGGTCTGCGAGGAGCACCACCCAGGGCTGGCCGTCGAGCTCGGCGGCCAGGCCCACCTGGTCGGCTTCTACGCCAGCCTCGGCTTCGCCCCGGTCGGCGAGGTCTACGACGAGGACGGCATCCCCCACCAGTGGATGCGGCGCGAGGCGACCTGAGGGCGGCTTCGTACCCTGGAGGGGTGAACATCCCCGTCCTGCTGCGTCCGCGTGCGCTCGGGGCGCACGTGCTGGTCGTGGTGGCGGTGGCGGCGACGATCGCGCTGGGGCTGTGGCAGCTGTCGGCCTGGCAGGCGGGGCGCGAGCGCGAGGCACGTGACGTCAGCGACGCGACGCCCGTCGCGCTCGACCGGGCGATGGGGGGCGACGACCCCTTCCCGGGGCAGTACCTGGGCCACCCCGTCACGCTGGGCGGCGAGTGGCTGCCCGACAGCACGCTCTACGTCTCCGACCGGGCGCGCGACGGCGAGTGGGGCTACTGGGTGATGACGCCGGTGATGGTCGACGGCACCGACAGCGCCATGCCGGTGGTGCGGGGCTGGTCGGCCGAGCCGTCGGCCCCGGAGGTCTCGGGCCGGGTCGACGTCGAGGGCTGGCTGCAGCCGTCGGAGGGCTCGAGCCTCAACGACCCCGACCGCACCGACGACGTCATCCCCGAGATGCGGGTCGCGAGCGTGACCGAGCACGTGGACGACGACCTCTACAGCGGGTTCGTCGTGAGCCGCGTCCCGACCGCGGGACTGTCCGACGTCACCCCGGCGCAGATCCCGTCGATCTCGCCGGTGACGTCGCTGAAGAACCTGCTCTACGCGCTGCAGTGGTGGGTCTTCGGCCTCTTCGCGGGCTACGTCTGGTGGCGCTGGTGCCGCGACGAGCTGGAGCGCGAGCACGAGCTGGCCGAGGCTCGGGAGCCAGAGGACAGCCCGGTAGGTTCGGGGGTGTGAACGCCCCCTCCACCACCCTGCCGAAGGACGTCGCCACCCCGCTGCGGGGCTACCGGGTGATGGCCAACGTGGTGGGGGTCCTGCTGGTCGTGCTGGTGCTCGTCGGGGTGCCGCTGGCCAACTTCGACGGCAGCCCGATGTGGGGCGTCTTCGACTCCACCCCGATGTGGGTGACGCCCGGCAGCGGCGTCAACGAGCTCGGCAACGCGATCACCGAGTACCTCGGCGTCGCCCACGGCTGGCTCTACATGGTGTTCTTGTTCATGGCCTTCTGGCTCTCGCGCCGGGCGGTGTGGCCGATCGGGTTCACCCTCGTGACCTTGCTGTGCGGAACGGTGCCGCTGCTGAGCTTCTGGGCCGAGCGCAGAGCGACCCGGCGCACCCTCGAGGAGCACGCCGGGTCGGAGGTCTGAGCGCTACTTGGTGGCGTCGTCGGCGCCGGTCGACGGGCTGGTCGCGTCGGTGCCGTCGGCGGACGTGTCGAGGTTGACGGTCTCGGCCGGGTCGTCGGGCGTGGTGACCGGGTGGGGCTGCTCGGCGGAGTCGGCGAGCGACTCGCCGGGGGTCGAGCCGGTCGGGGCCGGACGCGGGGTCGGAGCCGGCGACGGGGTGTAGGACGACTGCCAGTTGTCCTGCTGGCCACCGGCGAGCTGCCGGGCGACCACGACACCGGCGCCGACGACCGCGGCGAGCAGCAGCAGCTTCTTGCCCTTGCCGGCGGGCTTCTTGACGTCCTCGCCCTTGAGGGCGGCGGCGGCCAGGGTTCCGCGGCGCTCGGCCTCGTCGCGCAGCGAGCTCGCCTGCTCGCGGGCGTCGGCGACGTACGACTGCACGTTGCTCTGCACCCGGTCGCGCGCCTGCTCGAGGGTCGGCGTCACCCTGGCGTCGATCTGGTCGCGCAGCTCGGCGACCTTGGGCGCCAGCTGGTCGCGCGCGTCGGCGACCCGGGGGCCGACCTCGTCGCGGGCCCGCTCGACGGCGGGGGCGATCCTCTCGGAGAGGTCGTGGGCCAGGTCCTGCGCCTGCTCGACGAGCTTGTCCTTGCGGCTCTTGGTGAACATGGGCGAGAACCTACCTTCGTCTGTGGGAACACGGTGGAGAGACCGGCGGGGCCCGTCGGTCCTGGGGTCTGTACCCACGTCCCCGGCTCGTACCCCGGTGGCACGACCGGGCCGCCCTGGCGCCGCGTGGGAGGATCACCGACGACCAACGCCACCCGATGAAAGGCGCTCATGTCCGACCTCAAGGCCACGCTGACCACCAACCGTGGCGACATCGTGATCAACCTCTTCCCGAACCACGCCCCGGCGACGGTGGAGAACTTCACCGGGCTCGCGGAGGGCACCAAGGACTACAAGGACGACGCCGGCCGCAGCGGCGAGCCCTACTACGACGGCCTCGGCTTCCACCGCGTCATCCCCAACTTCATGATCCAGGGCGGGTGCCCGCTCGGCACCGGCACCGGCGGCCCCGGCTACACCTTCAAGGACGAGTTCCACCCCGAGCTGTCCTTCGACCGCCCCTACCTGCTGGCCATGGCCAACGCCGGCCCGGGCACCAACGGCTCGCAGTTCTTCGTCACGGTGACCCCGACGCCGCACCTCAACCGTCGGCACACCATCTTCGGCGAGGTGGCCGACCAGGCCAGCCGCGACGTCGTCGACGCCATCGCCACCACCCCGACCGACCGGCGCGACAACCCCGTCGACCCGGTCGTCATCGAGAAGGTGACGGTCGACCGCTCGTGACCGTGCCCGGTGGGGCGGGTGGCCGCCCCGGAGAAACCGGGGGACCCTCCGCCCCGCCGGTCTGCTACCGCCATCCCGACCGCGAGACCTACATCCGCTGCCAGCGCTGCGACCGGCCGATCTGCCCCGACTGCATGCAGCCGGCCTCGGTCGGGTTCCAGTGCCCGGAGTGCGTCCGCGACGGCGCCCGCTCCACCCGCCAGGGCCTCACGCCGTACGGCGGCAAGCGCTCGGGCGACCCGCGGCTCACCAGCTTCGTGCTGATCGCGCTCAACGTGGCGGTCTTCGTCGCGGTCTACCTCACCGGCCGCGGCCGCAGCAGCCTGGTCGACCTGCTCGCGCTGCTCCCGCAGTCGGCCGTCCGCATCGGCCCCGGGGGGCCGGTCGAGGTCCAGGGGGTCTCGGGCGGCGCGGTGTGGCAGCTCGTCACCTCGGGCTTCACCCACGTGGCCCTGCTCCACATCGCGTTCAACATGCTGGCGTTGTACTTCCTCGGCCCGACCCTGGAGAGCGTGCTCGGGCGGGCGCGGTTCCTCGCGGTCTACCTGGTCTCGCTGCTGGGCGGGTCGGCCGCCGTCATGTGGCTGGCGGCCCCGAACGGCCAGACCATCGGTGCGTCCGGCGCGATCTTCGGGCTCTTCGGCGCGCTGCTCGTGGTGGCGCTGAAGGTGCGCGGCCAGGTGCAGCAGATCCTGGTCTGGCTCGGCCTGAACCTCGTCATCACGTTCGCGGTGCCGGGCATCTCCTGGCAGGGTCACCTCGGCGGGCTCGTCACGGGCGCGGCGATCGCAGCGGCGATCGTCTACGCACCCAAGCAGCGGCGCGCCCTGGTGCAGTGGGGTGCCGTGGCGCTCGTGCTGGCGGTCGTGCTCGTGGCGACCGGCCTGCGGATCGCCGCACTGTCGTGAGCCTTCGCAACCGAGTTACACCGGTGTAGTTCTCCACAGGGTTGTCCCCAGGTGTGGATTCACGTGCAACGGTGCGCGGCTACTCCCACTTGGTGGCGAAGGCGAACCCCACGGCCATGAAGCCGACGCCGACGAGCAGGTTGTACTGGTCGAGGTCCTTCATGACGGGGATCGGGCCACCGGCACCGATGAAGTAGAAGACGACGATCCAGACCAGGCCCACCAGGAAGCTGCCGAGCATCCCGACCACGACGCCGCGGCCGCGGCCGAGCGGGGTGAGCCGGTGGGCGGCCACGATCAGGCCGAGGTAGATCAGCACGAAGCCGATCAGGTAGTTGTAGCGCTCCAGGTCGGCCATGAACGGGATCGGGTTGGACGGCGGCTGCGACTCGCCGCCCGGCACCTCGACGTAGAGCGCGGCGTCCTTGGCCAGGTTGACGTAGACGGCCATCCACGCGATGCCAGCCACGACGAGCAGCACGGCGAGCGCGGTGCGGACCACCGACGTCTCGTAGCCGCTCGTGGTGCGGATCTTCTGGTCCTTGGCACGGCGCTTCACACGGGGCTCCTGTCGGGGCGGGGAATGGCTGACCTGGTCGGTTAGCGTAGTGGGGACCCCAGCCCACCCGTGGAGGAGACCGTGTCGCGCCCGCCTCGTCGTGCCCTCGAGCAGCTGCGGCGCCACGCCCCGGCGCCGTGGCGGCTGGCGGCGGTCGCGGGGTTCGTGGCGGCCGGGTCGCTCTTCGTCACCAGCGCCCTCGACTCCGACGGGCTCGACCTGCGCGCCTCCAGCGTCTCGAGCCTCGACGGCGTGGTGCGCCAGGAGCGGGCCCGCGCCGACGACCTCCAGGGTCAGGTCGAGCGACTCTCGGGCGACGTCGACCGGCTCGGCAGCGACGTGGGGGACGTCGACGTACGCCGCCTGCGCACCGAGGTCGACGGACTGCGCGGCCCCGCCGGCTTCTCGGCGGTCGAGGGCCCTGGCGTCACGGTGACGCTGACCGACGCCCCCGACGACGTGCGCGCCGCGGTGCGGGCCGACCCCGGCGGCCCGGTCGAGCCGGAGGACCTCGTGGTGCACCAGCAGGACCTCCAGGCCGTGGCCAACGCGCTGTGGCTCGGCGGCGCCGAGGCGATGACGCTGCAGGGCCAGCGGGTGGTCTCGACGACCGGCATCAAGTGCATCGGCAACACCGTGGTCCTGCACGGCGTGCCCTACGCGCCGCCGTACGTCATCAGCGCCATCGGCGACCCTGGCGAGCTGCTGCGCGAGCTCGACGAGTCGGTCTACGTGCGCAACTACCGCGGCTACGTGCGGGCCTACGACCTCGGCTACGACGTGCGCACCGAGACCGAGGTCTCCGCACCGGCCTACACGGGCAGCGCCGAGCTGCGGCACGCGCGCGCCGTGCCCGCCGAGACGGGCGGCCGGCGCTAGCTAGTCGTCTCCCGGGTCGTTGCCGTCGCCCGGTCCGCTGCGTCCGCCGGGTCCGGGACCGCCGTCCCCGCCCTCGTCGTCCGGGGTCTCGGTGGGGTCGGTCGGGCTCGGCGACTCGGTGGGCTCGGGCTCGAAGGTCGAGACCACGATGGTGATGGTGGTGCCCTGGTTGGCGGTGCCTCCGGCGCTGGGGTCCTGCGACAGCACGGTGCCGGCCTCGGCCTCGGTGTCGGGGTCCTCCTCGACGCGCACGTCGAACCCGGCGTCGTCGAGGATCTGGCGAGCGCGGTCCTCGGTCTCGCCCACCACGTCGGGGATCTGCGCCGGCCCGGACGACCAGAACAGCGTCACCGTGGTGCCGGGGTCGACGGCGGTGCCGGCGGGCGGCTGCATCTCGAGCACCTGGTCCTGCTCCTCGTCGGACGCGCGCTCCTCAAAGCGCACCCGGACGTCGGCGTCCTGCAGCGTCGACTGGGCGTCGAACCGGTCGTCGCCGACCACGTCGGGCAGCTCGACCTGCGCCGGGCCCGACGAGACCTCGAAGTCGATCGCGGTGCCGGGGTCGACCGCGTCGCCCTCGGCGGGGTCCTGGGAGACCACGCGGCCCTCGGCGACGTCCTCGCTCTCGACCCGGTCGACCGAGCCGACCTCGAGCCCGGCGTTGCGCAGCGCACGCTGCGCCTGCCGCTCCGTCAGCCCGGTGATCGTCGGGACCTGCACCGGGTCGGCCTCCTGCTCGAGCAGCCGCGGACCGAGCACCAGGGCGCCGGCCAGCAGCGCCAGCAGCAGGAGCAGCACCAGCACGAGGGGCCAGCGCTTCTTGCGCTCCTGCTCGGGCGGCGGGGCCTCGTGGCGGGTCTCGGTGCGCTGCACGCGGGTCGGGTCGGCCGCGGGCAGGAAGGTGGTGGCGGGCGCGGCGGCGGCCGCGCCGACCGGCGCCTGGATCGGCCGGCCCTCGAGGTAGCGGTCGATGTCGTCCTTCATCGCCGCGGCGCTGGGGTAGCGGTCGCCGAGGTCCTTGGCCAGTGCCTTCATCACGATGGCGTCGATCTCGGGGGTGAGGTCCTCGTCGAGGCTCGAGGGGGGCTGCGGTTGCTCCCGCACGTGCTGGTAGGCCACGGCCACCGGGCTGTCGCCGACGAACGGCGGCCGGCCGGTCAGCAGCTCATAGAGCAGGCAGCCGGTCGAGTAGACGTCGGAGCGGGAGTCGACGGTCTCGCCGCGCGCCTGCTCGGGCGAGAGGTACTGCGCGGTGCCGACGACGGCCGCGGTCTGCGTCATCGTGCTGGAGGCGTCGGAGACGGCGCGGGCGATGCCGAAGTCCATCACCTTGACGTTGCCGGCGGGGGTGAGCATGACGTTGCCGGGCTTGATGTCGCGGTGGATAATCCCGGCGCGGTGGCTGTAGTCGAGGGCGCGCAGCACGCCCGAGGTGATCTCGAGGGCCCGCTCCGGGAGGATCTTGCGGTCGCCGCCCTCGCGCAGCACGTCGCGCAGGGTGCGCCCGGCGACGTGCTCCATGACGATGTAGGGCTGGGCGACGTTGCTGCCGTCGGTCGACATCTCCTCGCCGGTGTCGTAGACCGACACGATCGAGGGGTCGTTGAGCGAGGCGGCCGACTGCGCCTCGCGGCGGAAGCGGGCCTGGAAGGTCGAGTCGCTCGCGAGGTCGGTGCGCAGCCGCTTGATGGCGACGGTGCGTCCGAGCCGGATGTCGCGGCCCTTGCGGACCTCGGCCATGCCGCCGCGGCCGAGCAGCTCGCCCACCTCGTAGCGTCCGCCGATCAGGTGCGGGTCGCTCATCTGACGTTGCCTCCTCGGGAGTTGCTCAACCGACGACCGCCTGCATCACGGCGCGCGCGATGGGCGCAGCCAGGCCGCCACCGGAGATCTGGTTGCGCTCGACGCCGGCGTCCTGCACCAGCACCGCGACCGCGACGGCCGGGGTGTCGGCCGGGGCGAACGACACGAACCACGCGTACGGCGGCCGGTCGGGCGCGCTCTGCGCGGTGCCGGTCTTGCCGCCGACGTCGACGCCGTCGATCTGGGCGGCCGCGCCCGTGCCGTTCCGCACGACCGACACCATCATCTCGCGCAGGTCACGGGCGTTCTCGGGACTCATCGCCGGCTGGTCGGGCATGTCCTCGGGCTCGGTGCGCTCGAGGGTCTCGAGCTTGGGCGAGAGGATCTCGTCGACCAGGTAGGGCTGCCGCACCACGCCGTCGTTGGCGATGCCGGCGGTCACCATCGCCATCTGCAGCGGCGTGGCCCGCACGTCGAACTGGCCGATGGCCGAGAGCGCGGTCTGCGGGGCGTCGGCGTCGTCGGGGAAGCTGCTGACCGCCTGACGGGTCAGCGCGTCGTCGAGGTCGGTGAAGGTGCGGGTGCCGAAGCCGAACTTCTCGGCCTGCTCGGCCAGGGCGTCGGCGCCGAGGTCGAGCCCGATCGAGCCGAAGCTGACGTTGCACGAGACCTCGAGAGCGCGCGTCATGGTGATGGTGGGGCCACCGCAAGAGCCGCCGCTCTCGTTGACCAGGTCGGTGCTGGTCTGCGGCAGGTCGAGGGTGGCGTTGCCGTCGACCTGGGTGTCGGGCTCGTAGTCACCCGACTCGAGCGCGGCCGCTGCGGTCACGAGCTTGAAGGTCGAGCCCGGCGGCAGCACCTCCTCGACGGCGCGGTTGTCGAGGGGTCGGTCGCCGCGGTCGAGCAGGCTCTGGCGGTAGTCGTTGGCGTCGGCGAAGTCGTGGGTGGAGAGCCGGTTGGGGTCGAAGCCCGGGCTCGAGACCATCGCCAGCAGCTTGCCGCTGCTCGGCTCGATCGCGACCACCGCGGCCTGCACGTCGCCGCCCAGCGCCTGCACGCCGTCGTACGCCGCCTTCTGCGCCTGCGGGTCGACGGTCAGGGTGACGCTGCCGCCGCGGGGCGACTCGTCGTCGACGAGGTCGACCACGCGGTAGCCGAACAGACGGGAGTCGCTGCCCGAGAGGATGGAGTTGTACGACGCCTCGACGCCGCCGATGCCGGAGTCGCGGCTGAAGAAGCCCGCGAGGTGGGAGTACTGGTTGGGCCGGGGGTAGACCCGCTGGAACTGGTAGGCGTCGTCGCTCGGACGGCTCTCGGCCACCGCCTGGCCGCGGACGAGGATCGAGCCGCGCTCGCGGGAGAACTCCGCGTCGCGCACCCGCACGTTGTCGGGGTGCTCCGAGAGCGAGCTGAGGCTGTCGGCCTGCCAGTACTGCACGTAGGTGGCGTTGAGCATCAGCGCCAGGAACAGGAACAGGCACAGCACGGCCATGGTGCGGATCGGCTTGTTCATCGCATCCTCACCACCTGCGTGGCGTCGGCGTCGTCGTCGTCGCTGGCCAGCAGCTCCGGCGGGGGGCGCCGGGCCTGGTCGGAGACCCGCAGCAGCAGCGCGATGATCACCCAGTTGGCGACGAGGCTCGAGCCGCCCTGCGACAGGAAGGGCGTGGTGAGGCCGGTGAGCGGGATCAGCCGGGTGACGCCGCCGACGACGACGAAGACCTGCAGCGCGACGACGGTGCCGAGGCCGACCGCCAGCAGCTTGCCGAAGTTGTCGCGGCAGATCAGGGCGGTGCGCAGGGCGCGCTCGACGATGACGCCGTACAGCAGGAGCACCGCCATGACGCCGGTCAGGCCGAGCTCCTCGCCGATCGACGGCATGATGAAGTCGCTCCACGACAGCGGGGTGATGTCGGGCCGGCCCTGGCCCAGGCCGCGGCCGACGAGCCCGCCCCAGGCCATGCCGTAGAGGCCCTGCACCAGCTGGAAGGCGTTGCTGTCGGGGTCGAACGGGTCGAGCCACGCCGCCACGCGGTCCTGCACGTGGTTCTGGGTCAGGAACCCCGCGTAGGCGCCGAACGCGAACAGCGTGCCGCCGACGATCAGCCAGCCGGGTCGCTCGGTGGCGACGTAGAGCATCACGAGGAACAGGCCGAAGAACAGCAGCGAGGAGCCCAGGTCGCGCTGGAAGACGAGGATTCCGAGCGAGACCAGCCACATCGCGAGGATCGGGCCGAGGTCGCGCCCGCGGGGCAGGTCGACGAAGAGCAGCCGGCGCCCGGCCAGCGCCAGGGCGTCGCGGTGGACCACCAGGTAGCCGGCGAAGGCGACGACCAGCAGCACCTTGGAGATCTCGCCCGGCTGGAAGCTGAAGGGGCCGAGACCGATCCAGATGCGCGAGCCGTTGATGGTGCGCCCGACGCCCGGCACCAGGGGCAGCAGGAGCAGCACGATGGCCGCGAGGCCGGCGGTGTAGGTCAGCGACTGCAGCCGCCGGTGGTCGCGCAGCACCACGAGCACCCCGACGAAGAGCCCGACGCCCAGCGACATCCAGATCAGCTGGGTGCCGGCGAAGGGGCCGAACGGCGCGTCCTTGGCCTCGTTGGCGAGGTCGATGCGGTGGATCATCGCCAGGCCGAGGCCGTTGAGCGCCGAGACGACCGGCAGCAGGACGGGGTCGGCGTACGGCGCCACCACGCGGATGACGACGTGGCAGGCGAGCACCAGCAGCGCCAGCCAGCCGCCGTAGGTCACCAGGTCGAGCGGGACCTCGCCGTCGACCCCGAGGCCCACCGCGAGGTAGCCGCCCACGCCCACCGCGAGGCTGAGCAGCAGCAGCACGAGCTCGGCGCCACGACGCTTGCGGTGCACGAAGCCGCGCGGCGCGGAGCCGGCCTGCGGGTTGGGGCTGCTCATCCGGCCCCCGTGCACTGCGGCGGCAGGTCGGCCTCTGCCTCGGCCGAGGCGGACGGCGACGGGGTGCCGGTCGGGCCGTCGGAGGCGCGGTTGCCGGGGCGCGAGGAGGGGCTGGGGCTCGGGCTGGGGCTCGGGCTGGGGCTCGGCTCGGGCTCGGGGCACTCGACGCGCTCCTCGAAGCGCGCGAGCGTGTCGCGGGCGTCCTCGAGGCTCGAGGCGTCGACGCCCTCCTCGACCTGGCGGGCGAAGGAGTCGGGCAGGTCGTCGACGCGCAGCTCGCTGGTCTCGACGACGCTGCGCATCGTCAGGCCGGGCACGTCGGCCGTGACGCCCTGGTAGATCACCACGGTGCCGCCGTCGGTGCCGACGTAGTACTGCTGCTGGCTCCAGCGGTAGGCGGCCGCACCGATGACGGCCACGGCGATCACCAGCACGAGCAGCAGCGCGACCCGTCGCAGCCACAGGAAGCGGCGCGGGGGGCGCGGGGCGTAGCGCTCCTCCTCGGGGTCGACCGCGCTGCCGGTGCCGCCCCGCGCCGAGCCCTCGTCTCGACCGTCGTACTGGGGCAGCTGCCCGGTGTCGGGGGGTACGGCGCTCGCGGACGCCCGGCGCGGACCCTCGGCGGCCGCGCCCACGAGCATGGGCCCGGTCAGGGCCGCGGCCGAGGTCTCCTCGTCGACGACGTGGTCGTCGGGCACGACGTCGGCCACCACCACGGTGACGTTGTCGGTGGAGCCGGCCTCGAGGGCCGAGCTGACGAGCGTGACGGTGGCGTGGTCGACGGTGCCCTCGCCGAGGAGGCGCGCGAGCTGGTCGTTGGTCAGCACGCCGGAGGCGCCGTCGGAGCACAGCAGGATGCGGTCGCCGACGGCGACGTCGAGGGTGAAGACGTCGGGCTCGGGCTCGTGCACCCCGTCGACGGCGCGCAGGATGAGGTTGCGGTGCGGGTGGGTGCGCGCCTCGTCCTCGGTGATGCGGCCCTCGTCGACGAGGCTCTGCACGAAGGTGTGGTCGGTGGTGAGCTGGCTCAGCGTGCCGTCGCGCAGCAGGTAGCCGCGGCTGTCGCCCACGTGGCCGACGCCGATCCGCTCGCCCTCGAAGACGAGGGCGGTCACGGTGGTGCTGGTGCCGTCGAGCTCGGGCTGCGCGGCGACCAGCTCGGCGATGCGGTCGTGGCACAGGTGGATCGCCCCCGCGATCGCGGTCAGCACCTCCTCGGCGTCGGTGGCCGGGGCGGTGTCGAGGCGCCGCAGCACCTCGACGGTCTGGCTGCTGGCGACGTCGCCGCGCGCCGAGCCGCCCACACCGTCGGCGATGACGAGCAGGTGGGGGCCGGCGTACCCGGAGTCCTGGTTGTCGCGACGGACCCGCCCGACGTCGGAGAGCGCGGCGTAGCTGAGCCTCACTTGCGCAGCTCCAGCACCGTCTTGCCGATGCGGACGCGCGAGCCCAGCTGGAGCGCGGTGGGCTGGGTGATGCGGCTGCTGCCGACGTAGGTGCCGTTGGTGGAGCCGAGGTCCTCGACGTACCACTGCTCGCCGGAGACGCCGATGCGCGCGTGGCGGGTGGAGACGTAGTCGTCGTCGAGCCGGATGGCGGCGTCGTGGCCGCGGCCGATGAGCAGCGGGGCCTGCTCGAGCGACACCGTCTCGCCGGCGTTGGAGCCCTCGACGATGGTGACCACGCTCGGGGCGCCGCGACGCGGCTTGCCGGGCTTGGGTTGCTTGGCCTTGGGGCGGCGCTCCCCGCGACCGCGGGCGGTCTCGCGGGCGACGCGGGCGCCGAACATGTCGGAGCGGATCACCGAGATGCACGAGAGCACGAGGATCCACAGGATCGCCAGGTAGGCGAACCGGATCAGCACCAGGGTCAGCTCGGACACGGGCTCAGCCTCGCCTCAGCCGCAGGGACATGGTGGTGGTGCCGATGCGGATCTCGGCGCCGTCGACGAGACGGGCCTGCTCGACGCGCTTGCCGTTGACCGCGACGCCGTTGGTGGAGCCGAGGTCGCGCACCGAGACGCGCGGCTCGTCGCCGGGCACCTGGGCCTCCTCGACGCGGATCTCGGCGTGGCGCCGCGAGACGCCGGGGTCGTCGATGCGCAGGTCGGCGTCGTTGCCGCGGCCGATGACGATGCCGGGCGGGCTGAGCGGGAGCGCCTCGCCGTTGACCACCAGGGTCGCCGAGGCCCGCCGCACCTGGGTGTCGGTCGGGTCGCCCCCGGCGAGGCTCGAGCTCGACTGCGACTTGCTGCGCACCCGGAAGCGGCCGGTGGTGAGGTCGTCGCTCTCCTCGAGCGTGATGCTCACCGGGCCCGTGAAGACGTAGGACTGGCCCGCGGCGTGCTCGCGCAGCAGCTCGACCAGCTCCCGGTTGAGCTGCGGGCCGAGGTCGCCGAGCCGCTCGTGGTCGCCGGGGGAGAGCTCGACGTGGAAGTCGTTGGGCACCAGGCGGCGGTCGCGGCTGAGGATCTGCGCGGAGTTGTCGACCTCGCGCGCCAGCGCGCTGGAGATCTCGACGGGCTGCACCGCGCTGCGGAAGGTGCGCGCGAAGACGCCGGAGATCAGCTGCTCGAGCTTGTTCTCGAAGCGCTGCAGGCCGCTCACGGCGCCTCCTCTCCTCGGACGTCTCGCTGGTGCGTGGTGTCTCCCCGGGGACGCGCTCCGGCTTCACGGGCACGGTCGAGCCCGCCGGTCGGCGCTGACGAGGATGGTAGCGGGGTGACGGTTCCCCCTGCGGCAGGCTGGACACACCCCTCGGTTTGGGCGGCGTCCGCGCCGTGGGATACCGTGGGCCCGCTTCTGGCGCGAGTGGCGGAATAGGCAGACGCGCACGGTTCAGGTCCGTGTGCCCGAAAGGGCGTGGGGGTTCAACTCCCCCCTCGCGCACGCCAGCAGAGACGCAGCCGGGTGACACTCGTGGTCGCCCGGCTGTCGTCGTTCCCGGGTGGTGTGGACCGCGCCGCGCGAGCTCTGTCGCACGGGGGCTCCAGGGGCGACGCTCGGCTGGTGAAGCGACTGGTGGTGTGCTGCGACGGCACCTGGAACGCCGCGGGCGAGGGGCAGGCGACCAACGTGCAGCGGCTGTGCGCGCGGGTCGCGTCGCGCGGGCCCGACGGCACCGAGCAGCGCAGTCACTACCTCGCCGGCGTCGGCACCAAGCGCGCCGAGCGGATCGTGGGCGGCCTGACCGGTGCGGGGCTCTCGCGCAACGTGCGGGCGGCGTACGCCTGGCTGGTCGAGAGCTTCGAGCCCGGCGACGAGATCTACGCCGTCGGCTTCAGCCGCGGCGCCTTCACCGCGCGCAGCCTGGTCGGGCTGGTCCGCAAGGCCGGCGTGCTGCGCCGCGACGAGGCGCGCCGGGTCGACGAGGCGTACGCGCTCTACCGCCGCGACGACGTGCGCCCGGCCGACGCGGAGCCGACCGCCTTCCGGGCGGCGCACGCCCACGAGACCCGGGTCCGGTGCGTCGGCGTCTGGGACACCGTCGGGGCGCTCGGCGTGCCGACGACGGTGCCGCTGCTGAGTCGGCTCAACCAGCGCTACCAGTTCCACGACACCGAGCTGTCGTCGTGGGTCGACAACGCCTTCCACGCCGTCGCGATCGACGAGCGCCGCGGCAGCTTCGTGCCCACCCTGTGGTCCCGGCGCGACGACGCCCCGGCCTCGCAACGGGTCGAGCAGGTGTGGTTCAGCGGCGCCCACAGCGACGTCGGCGGCGGGTACGCCGACCGCGACCTCGCCGACCTCGCGCTGTGGTGGATGGCGAGCCGGCTGGCCTCGTGCGGCCTCGCCCTCACCGTCCCGCCCGGACCGCCCGACCCCGCCTGGACCCGCGGTCGGGTGCACGACTCCCGCTCCTCCCTCTTCCGCTTCCTGCGGGCCGTCGACCGCGAGATCGGCGCCGTCGACCGGCGCACCGAGTCGGTGACGCGGTACGCCGCCGAGCGCGGGCGGTCGTTCCCCGACTACGCCCCGCCCCAGCTGCGGCGCTACCTCGACGCCGGCGGCACCGTGCTCGACCTCTGACCCTGGCTGGGTACCACCCCGCCATGTCCTTCGTGCGCTGCGGCTCCCACACCCACTGGGGTCGGTACGGCGCGGCCGGGCTGCTGCTGACCACGCCCGACCACGACCGGGTGCTGCTGCAGCTGCGGTCGGGGCGGGTGCTGAGCCCGGGCACCTGGGCGCTGCCGGGAGGGGCGCTCGAGCGCGGCGAGAGCGTCGAGCAGGGCGCGCTGCGCGAGGCGGCGGAGGAGGTGGGCCTCGACCCGGCCGAGGTGACCGTCACCGGCACGCGACCGGGGCTGGTGCACCCGCGGTGGAGCTACACCTACGTGCTCGCCACCACCACGACCACCGAGCTGCCCGACCACCGCTCCTGGGAGGTCGCCGAGCACCGCTGGCTCGCCCTCGACGAGGTGTCGGCGCTGCGCGACCGGCTGCAGCGCGACCTCGCCCGCGACTGGCCCGAGCTGGTCGGGTCGCTGCGCTGAGCCGTCACCGCGTGCGGTCGGCGAGCATCTCCTGCATCGTGCGGGTCTCGGCGGTCTGCGCCATCGCCATCGACGAGGCGAGGCGGCGCACCTGGTCGTCGTCGGCGAGCTCCTCGCCGGCCTCGGCCATCTCGACCCCGGCCTCGTGGTGGGTGATCATCAGCCCGAGCCAGAGGCGCTCGGCCTCCTCGCCGGAGGCGGCGCGGAGCTCGTCGAGCTGGTCGTCGGTGGCCATGCCGGGCATGAGGCCGTCGGACCCCATCGCCATGCTGTGGCCCGAGTGACCCGACATCCAGGCCATCTGCTCACCGGCTGCGGGCTGCTGCGAGAGGTCCCAGGAGCCGAGCAGGGCGTACATCTGGCCCATCTGCTGCTGCTGGCCGAGGGCGATGTCGAGGGCCATGCCCCGCACCCGCTCGTCGTCGGTGCGGTCGCGCACCAGCACCGACATCTCGACCGCCTGGGCGTGGTGGACCTGCATGTCGCGCAGGAAACCGGCGTCGACGCTGTCGTCGGCCGGCGCGTCGGGCCCGGCCAGCCGCGCCCCGGCGAGCACGGCGAGCCCGATCGCGGCGGCGACCAGGACGACGAGGAGGGGTGCGCGGAGCCGTGCCACGATCAGCCGGCGACCGGCTCGCCGTCGAGCGGCGTGGCGACGTCGGTGCCCGACGTGCACAGCGCGCCGGGCTCGGGCACGTCGGAGCTGCCGGAGTACTCGCGCAGGTACTGCTCGAGCGCCGGGTCGTCGGCACCCTCGAGCACGATCTGGCGACCCCAGGACGAGGCGACGACGGGGCCCGGCATCTCGCCCTCGTACGGCGAGAGGATGGCGTAGGTGGGCGGCATGACCGACTCGAGCCGCTCGACGTCGGCGGCCGGCAGGTCGGGGTCGTAGGTCACCCACACGGCGCCGTGCTCGAGGGAGTGCACGGCGTTCTCGTCGGGCACCGGCTCGTCGTAGACGCCGCAGTTGAGCCAGGCCGGGTTGTGCTTGCCGCCGACGGGCGGGGAGGCGTCGTACTCGACCGGCGACGTGACGTGCACGCCGTCGACCTCGTCGTACTCCTCGACGCGGTCGGCGAACGCCGCCCGCTCCTGGCTCTGGGAGCGCAGGCCCCAGGCGACGGCGCCGGCGATGAGCACCAGCGCCAGGCCCACGCCGCCCCAGATCAGCAGCCCGCGGCGGCGCTCACCGCGCTGGGTGGCCTTGCGGGCCTGCTCGGCCCGCTCGCGGCGGGTGCGTTCGGCGTCCTTGCGCGAGCCTGTGGCCATGGCCCGGATTCTGGCAGGCCGGTGGTGAACGGTTGTCGGCTGATCCGGGCACGATGAGCCCGTGAAGCGACTCGTGGTCAGCTGCGACGGCACCTGGAGCGCCCGCGGGATCGGCCGACGCACCAACGTGCTGCGGCTGCACGACCTGGTCGCGGTGCCCGGCACCGGACCGGTCGAGCAGCGCAAGCACTACGTGCCGGGGGTCGGCACCCGGTGGGGCGAGCGGCTGCTCGGCGGGCTCACGGGCTACGGGCTCTCGCAGAACGTCATGGCGGCGTACGCCTGGCTCGTCGACGGCTTCGAGCCGGGCGACGCGATCCAGCTGCTGGGGTTCAGCCGCGGCGCCTACACCGCCCGCAGCGTCGCCGGGCTGGTCCGGATGGCGGGCGTGCTGCGCCCCGAGCACCGCGACCGGGTGCGGGAGGCCTACGACCTCTACCGCGACGACACGCACCCGGACGACCCGGCGGCGGTGGCGTGGCGCGCGCGCTACGCCGTCGAGACCGACGTCGAGCTGGTCGGGGTCTGGGACACCGTCGGCGCCCTCGGCATCCCGGTCGTCGTCCCGGGGCTGGGCCACTGGGTCCGTCGGCGCTACTCCTTCCACGACGTGCAGCTCTCGCGGCGGGTGCGCAACGGGGTGCACGTGGTCGCGGTCGACGAGCGGCGCCGTGCCTTCCGCCCGACGTTGTGGCAGTCCGAGCGCGACGCGCCGGGGCAGCGCATCGAGCAGGTGTGGTTCGCCGGGGCCCACGAGGACGTCGGCGGCCACGACCCCAGCGGCCTCTCCGAGCTCACGCTGTGGTGGATGGCCTCGCGTGCCGTCGCGCTGGGGCTCGAGCTCACCGCCGACCTCGACCCGCGCGACCCGGCGTGGTCGCGGGTGGTGCCGGGGCCGTCGCCGTCGGGGGTGTTCCGGTTGCTGCCACGGCTGGTACGCCGCATCGGCGTCGTCGACCGCGCCGAGGAGTCGGTCGCCGAGAGCGCCGTCGAGCTGCGCGACGCCGGGCTCGGCTACGACCCGCCCAACCTGCGCGCCTACCTCGCGGGCGGCGGCCGGGTGCTGGAGCTCTAGCGAGCCCGGCTCACCAGCGGAAGGGCACGCCCGTCTTCTGCTCCGAGACCTCCCACAGCCGCGCGGCGAGGTCGGTGTCGCGGGCGGCGCGGCTGAGCCGGGCGCGGCCCAGCCGGCCGCGGGTCTCGCCCACCCCCGTCGGTCCGGTGTACGACGCCGGCTCGGCGTAGGTGGCCGCCCACAGCGTCGGGTTGGCCCCGGCCGCCGACGACTGCGCGGCCACCTTGGTGACCAGGGGCAGGACGTGCTTGACGACCGGCAGCGCGCCGAGCCCGTCGGGCGAGCTGACGAGGCCGGTGCTGGACACGCCGGGGTGGCAGGCGGTGACCGTCAGCGGCACGCCTGCGGCCTCCGCGCGGCGCTGCAGCTCGAAGGCGAAGAGCAGGTTGGCGAGCTTGGAGTTGCCGTAGGCCTTGGACGCGGAGTAGCTGCCGGCGTCCTCGTTGCCGCCGAGCACGCTGGCGTCGCCCCGGTGGTGGGCGATGGACGACACGGCCACGACGCGCGGCGCCTCGGCCTCGCGCAGGTGCGGCAGCAGCCGGGCGGTGAGCGCGACGTGGCCGAGGTGGTTGGTGCCGAACTGCAGCTCGAAGCCGTCGGCGGTCTCGCGGTAGCGCGGCGGGGTCATCACGCCGGCGTTGCCGACGAGGAGGTCGAGCGGGCCCGACCACGCGTCGGCGAACGCCTCCACGGAGGCCAGGGAGGCCAGGTCGAGCTCGGCGACGTCGACCGTGCCGCTCATCCTTCCCTGCGCCTCGCGGCCCTTGTCCAGGCTGCGGCAGGCGATCGTCACCTCGG
Source organism: Nocardioides marmoraquaticus (assembly GCF_054777915.1). Taxonomy (NCBI): domain Bacteria; kingdom Bacillati; phylum Actinomycetota; class Actinomycetes; order Propionibacteriales; family Nocardioidaceae; genus Nocardioides; species Nocardioides marmoraquaticus. The sequence goes on from NZ_BAAHAA010000012.1 coordinate 22,566, forward strand.
CGCCGTGGGCGGCGAGCGCCTGGGCGGCGTGGAAGCCGATGCCGGAGTTGGCGCCGGTGACGACGACGCGGCGGCCGGTGAGGTCGGGCAGGTCGTCGGGGCCGAAGCGGGCGAGCTCGGGAGTGGTCACGGGTGCTCCTGTCAGGGGTGGTCAGGGGGCGGTGTGCAGGGCTCCGGTGCCGCCCTTCGCCAGCGAGCGCGCGATGACGAGCCGCTGGATCTGGTTGGTGCCCTCGAAGATCTGCATCACCTTGGCCTCGCGCATGAAGCGCTCGACCGGGAAGTCCTTGGTGTAGCCGTACCCCCCCAGCACCTGGACCGCGTCGGTCGTGACCTTCATCGCGGCGTCCGTCGCGACGAGCTTGGCCACGCTGGCCTCGCGCGAGAAGGGCAGGCCGCGGTCCTTGAGCCGCGCCGCGTGCAGGTACGCCGCTCGCGCGCCCAGCACCGCGGCCTCCATGTCGGCCAGCAGGAACGCCAGCCCCTGGAAGTCGATGATGCGGCGGCCGAACTGCTCGCGCTCCCGGGCGTAGGCGACAGCGTGGTCGACCGCGCCCTGCGCGAGGCCCACCGCGACCGCGGCGATGCCGAGCCGGCCCGCGTCGAGGCCGGCGAGCGCGATCTTGAGCCCGTCGCCCTCCTCGCCGAGGCGGCGCTCCGCCGGGACGCGGGCAGCCTCGAAGCGCATCGTGGCCGTGGCCGAGCCCGTCAGGCCCATCTTGCGCTCGGGCGGGTCGACCTCGAGGCCCGGTGTGTCGGCCGGCACCAGGAAGCAGGTGATGCCGGCGTCGGTGCGGGCCATGAGCTTGTAGAAGTCGGCGTGGCCGCCGTGGGTGGTCCACGCCTTCGTGCCGGTGACGACGTAGTCGTCGCCGTCGCGCACCGCCCGGGTGCGCATGCCGTTGGGGTCGGAGCCCGCCTGCGGCTCGGAGAGGCAGTAGGCCCCGAGCAGCTCGCCGCCGAGCATCTCGGGCAGCCACCGCTGCCGCTGCTCGTCGGTGCCGCGGGTGGCGAGGCCGAAGCACGACAGCGCGTGCACGCTGACCCCCACGCCGACGCTGGCCCACACGCTGGCGATCTCCTCCAGCACCTGCAGGTAGACCTCGTAGGACACGCCGCCGCCCCCGAGCTCCTCGTCGTACGGCAGCCCGAGGAGGCCGGCCTTGCCGAGGGTGCGGAACACCTCGCGCGGGAAGGTCTCGGTGGCCTCCGCCTCGGCGACCCGGGGGAGCAGCTCGCCCTCGCACAGGTCGCGCGTCAGCCGGAGCAGCGCGGTCGACTCCTCGTCGGGCAGCACACGGGTCGCAGGCATGGCTCCGACCGTAGCCGGGATCGCAGGGCGTCCCCAGGCGGCGTCTGTGCGTCGACGGCGCCGACGTCCGCCCGGGGTGTCAGCGCTCGGCCGCCAAGCAGGCGGCGCCGACGATGCCGGCGGTGTTGCGCAGCGTGGCCGAGATGATCTCGGTCCGGATCTCGATGAGGTGGATGAACTCCGCCGCGTGCTTGCTGACGCCGCCGCCGACGACGATGAGGTCGGGGGAGAACAGCTTCTCGACCGTCTGGTAGTAGGTCGTCAGCCGCTCTGCCCACTCCTCCCACGAGAGGTCCTCGCGCTTGCGGGCGGAGTTGGCGGCCTTCGACTCGGCGTCGTGACCGTCGATCTCGAGGTGGCCCAGCTCGGTGTTCGGCACCAGCACGCCGTCGTGCAGGAAGGCCGAGCCGATGCCGGTGCCGAGGGTGGTGACGATGGTCAGCCCGGTGCGGCCGCGGGCGACGCCGTACCGCGCCTCGGCCAGCCCGGCGGCGTCGGCGTCGTTGAGGCAGTGCACCTCGCGGCCGAGCTTCTGGGTGAGCAGGTCGTCGGCGTCGGTGCCGATCCAGCCCTTGTCGATGTTGGCGGCCGAGCCGACCACGCCGTTGCGCACCACCCCGGGGATGGTCACGCCGACGGGCGACGTCGCGTCGTCGAAGCGCGACAGCAGCTCGGCCATCACCTTGGCCACGGCCTTCGGAGTGGACTCCTCGGGCGTCTCGATCCGCTCGCGCTCGGCGGCGAACTCGCCGGTCGCGAGGTCGACCGGCGCGGCCTTGATGCCGCTGCCGCCGAAGTCGATGCCGATGGGCTGTGTCATGCGCCACAACCTATCGGGACGCAGCGATGTGGCCGTCGCCCTACTCAGCGGTAGCCACGTCGGTCACACTGCATCGGGTGAGCACAGAACTCCCCGACCACACCGACGTCGTGGTGATCGGCGCCGGCCTCTCCGGCATCGGTGCCGGCTACCGGTTGCAGACCGAGTGTCCCGACCGCGACTACCTGATCCTCGAGTCGCGCGAGTCGATGGGCGGCACGTGGGACCTGTTCCGCTACCCCGGCGTGCGCTCCGACTCCGACATCTTCACCTTCGGCTTCACCTTCCGGCCGTGGAAGGGCAACCAGGCGCTGGCCGACGGCCCCGGGATCCTGCAGTACGTCAAGGACACCGCCGCCGAGCTCGGCATCGACCAGCACGTCCGGTACGGCGTGAAGGTCGTCGCGGCCGACTTCGACACCGGCACGGGGCGCTGGACCCTCGGCCTCGACACCGCGGCCGGTCGACGCGAGCTGACCTGCGACTTCGTGGTCGCCGCCCACGGCTACTACAGCTACGACGACCCGCACGACGCGCAGCTGACCGGCATCGACGACTTCGCCGGGCAGGTCGTGCACCCGCAGTTCTGGCCCGAGGACCTCTCCGTCACCGGGAAGAAGGTCGTCGTGGTCGGCTCGGGCGCCACCGCCGTGACGATCGTGCCGTCGGTCGCGGGCGACGCCGAGCACGTCACGATGCTGCAGCGCACGCCGACGTACGTCGCCGCGCTGCCGCGGCACGACAAGATCGCCGGGCTGCTGCAGAAGGCGCTGCCCGAGATGCTCGCCTACCGCGCGATCCGCGCCAAGAACGTCGCCTACCAGGCCGGCACCTACGCCTTCCTGCGGCGCTTCCCCGAGCTCGGCAAGAAGATCCTCGCCTCCGGGGTGGCCCGCCACCTCGGCAACGCGGGCGCCGGCGACGCCTTCTCGCCGCCGTACGACCCGTGGGACCAGCGGCTGTGCGTGGTGCCCGACGGCGACCTCTTCCGCGCGATCAAGCGCGGCGACGCCGAGGTCGTCACCGACACCATCGACACCTTCGTGCCCGAGGGCGTGCGGCTGTCGTCGGGGCGGCTGCTCGAGGCCGACGTCGTGGTCACGGCGACCGGGCTGCGCTTCGACGTGGCCGGCGGCATGGACATCTCCGTCGACGGCGAGGAGGTCGACCTCGGCCGGCAGTTCCTGTGGCGCGGCGCGATGCTGACCAACCTGCCCAACTACGCGCGCATCATCGGCTACGCCAACGCCTCGTGGACCCTGCGCGCCGACGTGACCAACGTGCTCGTCACGCGGGTGCTCAACCTGATGCGCGAGCGCGACGCGGCGTACGCCGTGCCCGAGCCCGACGGCGAGCTGCGCCCGAAGCCGCTGCTCGACCTCGACTCCGGCTACATCAAGCGGGCCGAGGGCCAGCTGCCGCAGCAGGGGCACCGCAAGCCGTGGCTGATCACGCAGAGCTACCCGATCGACCGGCGCCAGACGCTGGGCGGCGACGTCGCCCGCGAGCTGCGCCTGGTGCCGGCGGCGTCGCTGCGCGGCTCGCGCCGCGACCAGGAGGAGGTCGCGTGAGCCGGCCCGACGCCTGGTCGGACTCCTGGGCCCCCGACCTGCTCGGTGACGGCTACGAGCAGCGGGTGCTCGAGCTCGGCGCCGACCCCGACGGCGAGGGCGAGGTGCAGGCCGTGCTCGTGCGCCGCACGGTGCGCGAGGGCGAGCAGGTCAGCGGCGCCGTGCTCTACGTGCACGGGTTCTCCGACTACTTCTTCCAGGTCGCGCTGGCCGACTTCTTCGCCGAGCGCGGGCTCGCGTTCTACGCCCTCGACCTGCGCAAGTGCGGCCGGGCCCGCGCCGAGGGGCAGACGGCCCACTTCGTCAGCGACCTCGCGCTGTGCGACGAGGAGCTCGACGCCGCGCTCGACCTGATCGGCGCGGAGCACCCCGGCGTGCCCGTGGTGGCCTCGGCCCACTCCACCGGTGGCCTGATGCTCCCGCTGTGGCTGCGTCGCCGCGTCGACCGTGGCCTCGACGCCGGGGTGGCCGGGCTGGTGCTCAACAGCCCGTGGTTCGACCTGCAGGGCAGCGACGCCCAGCGCGGCCCGATCACCCAGGCGCTGCGCGTCTTCGGCAAGGTGCAGCCCTTCCGGGTGCTGCCGCTGCCGCTCGGGGTCTACGGCAAGACGCTGCACACCTCCGGCACCGGCGAGTGGGACTTCGACGTCGCCCTCAAGCCCATCGACGGCTTCCCCGTCACGGTCGGCTGGCTCAACGCCGTGCGCCGCGGTCACAGCCGCTTCCACCGCGGCCTCGAGCTCGACGTGCCCGCGCTGGTGCTGCGCTCCGACGCGACCCGCTTCTCCCAGCGCTACTCCGAGGAGTCCGACGCCGCCGACCTCGTCCTCGACGTCAAGCAGATCCAGCGGTGGGCCGGGTGCATCGGGGGCGAGACCTGGGTCAAGCCCGTCCCGGGCGCCCGCCACGACGTCTTCTTGTCCCGCCAGCCCGCTCGCGAGGCGGCGTACGACGCGGTCGACGCCTGGCTGCGCGCTCAGGGTCTCGTCGGCGCCTGAGTCCCGTCCGCGGATCGCTCGTGCCTGGTGCGAGTGATCCGCGGACCAGAGGCACCGGGACAGCCTCAGCCGCGTTCGTGGGCCGCCAGCTGCTCCTCGGCGGCGACGCCCCACCCGGTGGGGTCGTCGCCCACCGGGACCATGGCCAGCGAGTGCCAGAGCTCGAGGGCGTCCCACCACGCGTGGTCCTGCCGGGTGAGCGGGCGGCCCGAGGCGTAGCCGTCGCAGAACGCGGTGCGCACCTCCGGACCGACCGGGCCCCAGTCGCGGAACCTGGTGCCGAGCACGACGGCGGAGCGGGCGGCCTCCTCGAGCCAGGCGCCGAGGTGAGCCTCCTCGAAGTCGATGACCGCGGCGACCCGGCCCTCGGAGCAGAGCACGTTGGCCGCGCGGTAGTCACCGTGCAGCGGCTGCACCGGGAGCGGATCGTCGGGCAACCGGCCGACGAGGTCGTGGAGCGCCCGACTGCCGCCCGGGGGTAGGTGAGGACGCGCGACGGAGGACCAGGAGCGCAGGCGCTCGGACGAGACCACCCGGGCGTCGCCGACGCACACCTGGGGCGACCCTTCGAGCGCCATGACCGGTGCTGACACGGGTACGCCACTGCGCGCCACCGCCGCGACCAAGCGGGCGACGGCGTCGAGGCGCGCGAAGCGGCTCGGGTCGACGCACCGCTTGACGAGCAGCCCGTCGCCCTCGGGTCCGGTCGTCCAGGCCAGCGCGTTGCGGTCGCTGAGGACCAGTCGCGTGAGCGCTCCCGCGTCGACGCCCCACGCCGTCTCGACGGTCGAGCGGACCCACGACTCCGCTGCAGCAGCTCCGGGGAGTCCGAAGCGGTCGCGCAGGACGGCGTGCGCGTCGCCAAGCTCCCAGAGCAGCTCCACCACCGGCGCCCCGCTTACGAGGCGGTCCGACCACACGACCGGGGCTGAAACGGTGACGTGGGACACACTACTTTAGATCTGCGAGACGGTTGTCAATCGCTCTTTACAAAGGCTACGGTCCTGTCCATTCCTTTGACATCTCACCGATGAATGTCAAGCGAGAGGAGTGGTCATGGCCGGCACGACGAGCGACCGGGTCGCGAACTCCACGGTGCCTGCGGGCTCCGAGGCGACCTGGACCGACAAGAAGCGCTACCTGTGGCTGATCGGCCTCGTGGTCCCGTCGCTGGCGGCGGTGGCCTTCGCCGGCTACCAGCTGACCGGCTGGACGTTCTGGGTCTGGATCGGGCCGCTGGTGATCCTCGTGATCGTGCCCGCGATCGATCTCGTCGCCGGGCTCGACCGGTCCAACCCGCCCGACGACGTCATCGAGGCGCTGGAGAACGACCGCTACTACCGCTGGGTGACCTACGCCTACCTGCCGATCCAGTACGCCGGCTTCGTCGTCGCCATGACCTGGATCGCCAAGCCCGAGTGGCTCGGCGTTCAGCCGCTGAGCATCTGGGGCCAGGTCGGGGCGGCGATCTCGATCGGCTGCATCGGCGGCATCGGCATCAACACCGCCCACGAGCTCGGTCACAAGAAGGAGAGCCACGAGCGCTGGCTGTCCAAGATCGCGCTGGCGCAGAGCTTCTACGGCCACTTCTACATCGAGCACAACCGCGGCCACCACGTGCGCGTCGCGACCCCCGATGACCCCGCGAGCAGCCGGCTCGGCGAGACCTTCTACGCGTTCTGGCCCCGCACGGTCTCCGGCTCCTTCCGGAGCGCGTGGAGCCTGGAGAAGAAGCGCTACGCCCGCCAGGGCAAGCACCCGTTCCAGCCCGGCAACGACGTGCTCAACGCGTGGGTGATGTCGGCGGTGCTCTTCGGCGTCATGGTCGCGGTGCTCGGCCCGTACGTGCTGCCGTTCCTCGTGCTCCAGGCCGTCGTCGGCTTCTCGCTGCTCGAGGTCGTCAACTACATGGAGCACTACGGCATGCTCCGGCAGAAGGTCGGCAACGCCGAGCGCCAGCGCTACGAGCGCGTCGACCCCAGCCACAGCTGGAACTCCAACAACATCGCGACCAACGTGCTGCTCTACCACCTGCAGCGCCACAGCGACCACCACGCCAACCCCACCCGTCGCTACCAGGCGCTGCGCGACTTCGAGGAGAGCCCGGTGCTCCCCACTGGGTACGCCGGCATGATCGTGCTCGCCCTGGTGCCCCCGGTGTGGCGCCGCGTGATGGACCCCCGCGTGCTCGCCCACTTCGACGGCGACGTCACCCGCGCCAACATCCACCCGCCGAAGCGCGAGAAGGTGCTGGCCCGGTACGGCGCCGCGGCGCCCGCGCAGGCCGAGGTGCTCGAGGACCTCTCGGCGCAGGACTTCGCCGGCGAGGTGCTGGCCGCCCGGTGCCCCGGCTGCGAGTACGTCTACGAGGTCGAGGCGGGCGACGAGCACGAGGGCTTCGCCGCCGGCACCGCCTGGTCGGAGATCCCCGACTCCTGGTGCTGCCCCGACTGCGGCGTCCGGGAGAAGGTCGACTTCGTCCCGGTCGACCCCGCCCGTCTCGTGCGGTGACGCTTCGGGTGGTCACCGCGTGATCGACGGACGCCGGCCGAGCCCGCCGGGACCCGTGAAGGGTCTCGACGGGCTCGGCCTTCGTCGGCTGCTTAGGCTGGGCACCATGCGCCCGCTCCTCGCCCCGGTCTCCCAGCGCGACCGGCTGCTCGAGGCGGCGGCGGGCTTCACCACCGAGCACGGCTGGAACGCCCTGACGATGGCCAAGCTGGCCGACCTCGTCGGCGTCAGCCGCCAGACCGTCTACAACGAGATCGGCGGCAAGCCGCAGCTCGCCGAGGCCATGGTGATGCGCGAGCTCGAGCTCTTCCTCGAGCGCGTCGACAGCGCGTTCGCCGACAACCCGCGCGACCTCGTGGCCGCCATCGAGGCCGCGGCCGTCAACGTGCTCGAGCTCGCGACCTCCGACCCGCTGCTGCACGCTGTCGTGCGCAGCAGCCAGGGCGCCGACTCCGAGCTGCTGCCGCTGCTCACGACGCAGTCCGCGATGCTGCTGACCGCCGCCGGCCAGGTCGTCGGCGAGCACGTCGACCGCTACGACGTGCCGCTGCCGCCTGACCGGCTCGAGCTGCTCATCGAGATGGTCATCCGGCTCGTGCTCAGCCACATCATGCAGCCCTCGGGCACGCCGCAGGAGACCGCGGCGACGATCGCCTGGATCGCCGCCCGGGTGCTCGAGGGTCAGTGACCCACGCCTACTTCGAGCGGCTCGGCGACGACCGCTTCCGGGCCACCGAGCACGTCGGCGGTGCGTGGCGCACCGACGAGCAGCACGTGGCGCCGTCGCTCGGGCTGCTCGCGCACCTGGTCGGGCGCGACGCCGAGCACCGCCGGGGTGCCGACGCCCTCGTGCTGGGGCGGGCGTCGTACGACATCCTCGGCGTGATGCCCGTCGGCGAGGTCGAGGTGTCCCTCGAGGTGCTGCGGCCGGGGCGCACCATCGAGCTGGTGCAGGCGACGCTGTCGTCGGGGAGCCGCGCCGCCGTGGTGCTCCGCGCCTGGCTGCTGCGACCGGGCGACTCGGCCGCGGTCGCCGGCACGCCCACGGCGCCGCTGCCACCACCGGCCGACACCGGGCCGTGGGACCCCACCACGGTGTGGCCGGGCGGGTTCATCGCCTCGATCGAGCTGCGCCGCGAGCAGGTCGAGCCGGGCCGCGCCCGCATCTGGGTCCGTACGCCGCTGCCGCTCCTGGCGGGCGAGGAGGTCGGCCCGCGCGCCCGGCTGTGCGGGCTGCTCGACGTGGCCAACGGCATGACGGTGCGCGCCGACCCGCGCGCCGTCGCGTTCCCCAACCTCGACCTCACCGCCCACCTGCACCGGGAGCCCGACCTGCGGGACGGCTGGGTGGGCCTGGACACGTCGGTGACCTTCGGGGCCGACGGCACCGGCCTGACCACGAGCGTCGTGCACGACGTCGTGGGCCCGGTCGGGGTGAGCTCGCAGGTGCTCACGGTGCGGCCGTGATCGGAGCGCCCGTGAAACACCGATGACTTTGTCGGTGGCCGGTGGTCTGCTGTCCCGAGAGACGAGGAGCAGCGCATGATCGAGGCCAGGGGTCTGGTGCAGACCTTCACCACCAAGCAGGGACGCAGCAAGACCGAGGTCCGCGCCGTCGACGGCGTCGACCTCGACGTCGCCGAGGGCGAGGTCGTCGGGTTCCTCGGGCCCAACGGCGCGGGCAAGACCACGACGCTGCGCATGCTGACGACGCTGCTGCGGCCGACCTTGGGCAGCGCCACGGTGGCGGGCTTCGACGTGGTCCGCGAGGCGGTGCAGGTGCGCCGCAGCATCGGCTACGTCAGCCAGGCCGGCGGCGCCTACTCGCAGGCACGGGCCGGCGACGAGGTCAGCGACCACGGCCAGCTCTACGGCATGTCGCGCGCCGACGCGGTGCGCCGGGGCCAGGAGCTGTTCGAGCAGCTCGACCTCCCCGGGCTGTGGCAGCACACCCCCAAGCAGATGTCGGGCGGGCAGAAGCGTCGCCTCGACATCGTCATGGGCCTCATCCACGACCCGACGCTGGTCGTCCTCGACGAGCCCACGACCGGCCTCGACCCGCAGGCGCGCGCCAACCTGTGGGAGCACATCGGCCGGCTGCGCACCGAGCGCGGGGCGACCGTCTTCCTCACCACCCACTACCTCGACGAGGCCGACGCGCTCTCCGACCGCATCGTCATCATCGACACGGGCCGCATCGTGGCCTCCGACACCGCGGAGAACCTCAAGGCCGCCGTCGCCGGCGACCTCGTGGAGCTCGAGGTGGCCGACGCCGGCCGGGTGGGCGAGGTCGCCGCGGCCCTGGGCGCGATCGCCGGGCCCGTCGACGTCGACGGGCTGCGGGTCAGCGGGCGGGTGGCGCGCGCCGGTCGCGCGGTGCCGGGCCTGGTGCGCGAGCTCGACCGCCGCGACGTCGTGCTCGAGGCGATCGAGGTCTCGCGCCCGACCCTCGACGACGTCTTCCTCACCCTCACCGGACGCTCGCTGCGCGACGCGGAGCAGCAGTCCGAGCAACCGCCCGGCCAGGCCGAGCCCGAGCTCGAAGGAGCCACCCGATGACCGCCGTCCGATCCCGTCCGACCACGCTCGCGGCGGCCACGCCCACCCGGCGCTCGCCGGTCGCGTCGTTCGCCCGCGACAGCGGCATCGTCTTCCGCCGCCAGATCCGGATGAACCTCCGCAACCCCGCGTGGGTCTTCATCGGCATCATGCAGCCGGTGCTCTACCTCGTGCTGTTCGGGCCGCTGCTCGAGCCGCTGGTGGCCAGCTTCGGCACCGACGTCAACGCCTACACCTTCCTGGTGCCGGGCCTGCTGGTGCAGCTCGGCATGTTCGGGGCGTTCTTCGCCGGCTTCGGTCTCATCGGCGAGTGGCGCGAGGGCGTCATCGAGGCCGAGCGGGTGACCCCGGCCAGCCGCACCGCGCTCCTCGTGGGCCGGCTCCTGCGCGACGTCTCGCAGCTGTTCGTGCAGGCGGTGATCCTGGTCGGTCTCGGCATCGCGATGGGCATGCGTGCCACCGTCGGCGGGGTCGTGAGCGGCGTGCTCATCACGCTGCTCGTCGGCGGCGCCTGCGCGGCGGCGTCCAACGCGCTGGCGCTGACCACCAAGAGCGAGGACGTGATGGCCCCGGTCATCAACGTCGTGATGATGCCGGTGCTGCTGCTCTCGGGCATCCTGCTGCCGATGACGCTGGGGCCGGCCTGGCTGCAGCGGGCCAGCGACTTCATGCCGTTCCGCTGGATCGTCGACGCCGTCCGTGGCAGCTTCGCCGGCGAGTGGGCGGGCAACGCGCTGCTCTGGGGCGTCTCGTGGTCGGTCGTGCTGTTCGGGCTCGCGCTGTGGTGGGGCACCGCCGTCTTCCGTCGCGAGAACGCCTGACCGCTCCGGGGGGTCCCGGTTAGGCTTTCCGAGGTCTACACGACGGGGAGGTCGAGGGCGATGTGCGACGAGCACGCACCGCGCCACCTGCCGCACCGTCGCCACGTCCTGGGCCTGATCGGGCTGGGTGGCCTCAGTGCCGCCTGCGGCGCCACGGCGACCCGCACCGAGGGCGAGGGCCGCACCACCGCGGGCGCGAGCCCCGGTGGGGCCCAGAGCCCGGTGGCCGCCGACGCCGACCTCGCGGTCGACCCGCCCGGCCCGCTCAAGGGTCCGCTGCTGTCCTCCGACGTGCTCGTCTACGGCCAGGAGTCGCTGCCCGACGGGGCCATCGAGCAGATCCAGGCGATCGAGGACGTCAGCGTCGTGGAGCCCATGTCGATGGGCTCGTTCTACGTCGACGACCGGCAGGTCACCTACGCCGCCGTCGACCCGGCGAGCTTCCGCCGCTTCACCCAGCCGGGCACCGCCCAGACCCAGGAGGTGTGGGACCGCGTCGCCGGCGGCGAGATCGCGGTCGAGCCCGCGCTGGGCCGCAAGCTGCAGGACTCCGACGGCAACCTCCGCATCGGCAACGAGGCCGACGCGCAGAAGATCCACATCGGCGCCTTCGCGGGGCTGCTGCCCCCCACCGTCGCCCGCCGCATCGACGCCGTCGTCAACACCCGGTGGGCCGAGCAGCTCGGCATGACGCAGCGCAACGCGCTGCTGCTGGGCATGGGCGCGCCGTCGCCGCAGAGCATCCGCAAGAAGCTCACCGGCATCGCGGGCGACGACGCCAGCGTCCAGATCCTCGGCCCCGACCTCGACCTCGGTGCCGCCCAGACCGCGATCCTCGTCGGCGGCTCGGTCTCGGCGGCCGTCGGCTCCTTCAGCTACACCGCCAACTCCGACGGCACCGTCAACCCCGACCCGGCGTGGGTCAGGGCCAACATCACGAGCATGGCGATGCCGATCATCGGCAACGTCACCGGCCATCGCGTGATGCTGCCGCAGCTGCGGGCCGCCCTCGACGACGTGGTGGCGGCCGGGCTGTCCAAGGCCATCTACACCTACGACGGCTGCTACGTGCCGCGCTTCATCGGCCGCGACCCGTCGCGGGGGCTGTCGTTCCACACCTTCGGCACCGCCATCGACCTCAACGCCGCCGACAACTACCGCGGCATCGCAGGCAAGATGGACCGCACCGTCGTCGCCATCTTCAAGCGGTGGGGCTTCGCCTGGGGTGGCGACTGGGGCTACACCGACCCCATGCACTTCGAGCTCGCCCGGCTGGTCAAGGCCGGCTGAGGGGCCGCTAGGTTCGGCGCATGCGAGCGCTGCGGGTGACCAGGACCGACGGACCCGAGGCCGTGGAGGTCCTCGACGTGCCCGAGCCGACGCCGGGCGACGGCGAGGTGCTGGTCGAGGTCGCGGCCGTCGGGCTCGCCTTCCCCGACCTGCTGCTCACGCGTGGGGAGTACCAGCTGCGTCCCGAGCTGCCGTTCACCCTCGGCGTCGACCTGGCCGGCACGGTGCGCAGCGCCCCCGAGGGCTCCGGGCTCGCCCCGGGTGACCGTGTCGCCGCCGTGCTGCCGCACGGCGCGGGCGCCGAGCTCGTCGCGGTCGGCACCGACGCCGTCTTCGCGCTGCCCGACGCGCTGTCCTTCGCCGAGGGCGCGGCGATGCCGATGAACTACCTGACCGCCCACTTCGCGCTGGTGCGCCGCGGCGACCTGCGCGAGGGCCAGAGCGTGCTGGTGCACGGGGCGGCGGGCGGCGTCGGCACCGCGACCATCCAGGTGGCGAAGGGGCTCGGCGCCCGGAGCATCGCGGTGGTCTCGAGCGACGCCAAGGAGCAGGTGGCCCGCGACGCCGGCGCCGACGACGTGGTGCGGGTCGACGGCTTCCGCGAGGCAGTCGAGGAGCTCACCGGCGGCCGCGGGGTCGACGTCGTGATGGACGTCGTCGGCGGCGACCTGATGACCGACTCGCTGCGGTGCCTGGCCCCCCTCGGCCGGCTGCTGGTGGTGGGCTTCGCGGCCGGGGGCATCCCCGAGGTCAGGGTCAACCGGCTGCTGCTCAACAACATCGACGTGCGCGGGGTCGGCTGGGGTGCCTTCGCGATGGTGCGACCGGGCTTCATGCGCGAGCAGTGGGACGAGCTGCTGCCGCTCGTGGAGTCCGGTGCCGTGCGCCCGCCGGTCGGGGCGACGTACGCCCTCGACGACGCAGCACGGGCGCTGGCCGAGATGCAGGACCGGGCAACCCTGGGCAAGTCGGTCGTCCTGCTCTGAGGCGAGGCTCCGGTGCTTGACCACCGGGGGTAGTGGCTCGACAGTCAGCACATGACGAGCGACAAGAAGCAGGTCGACTACCAGCAGGTGGGCGACGACTACCTCGCCCAGCGCAAGCTCAAGGCCGGTGCCGCCGGGTGGGTGCTGCTGGCCGGCCTCGGCGTCAGCTACGTCATCTCGGGCGACTTCGCCGGCTGGAACTTCGGCCTCGACGAGGGCGGCTGGGGCGGGCTGATGATCGCCACCGTCCTCATGGGCGTGATGTACACCTGCATGGTCTTCGGGCTGGCCGAGATGTCGTCGGCCCTGCCGGTCGCGGGCGCCGGCTACGGCTTCGCCCGCCGCGCCCTGGGCCCGCTCGGCGGGTTCGCCACCGGCACCGCCGTCCTCATCGAGTACGCCGTCGCACCGGCCGCCATCTCGGTGTTCATCGGCGGCTACGTGCAGGCGCTCGGGCTCTTCGGCGGCGCGCCGCTCTGGACCATCTACCTCGTCGCCTACCTCGTCTTCATCGGCATCCACCTCTACGGCGTCGGCGAGGCACTGAAGCTGATGTTCGCCATCACCGCGGTCGCCGTGGTGGCGCTGGTCGCCGCGATCGTCGGGCTGCTGCCGTCGTTCTCGGCCTCCAACATGTTCGACATCGCGCCCACCGGGGCTGCGGGCGCCAGCGACTTCCTGCCGATGGGCTTCGCCGGTGTCGTGGCCGCCCTCGTCTACGGCATCTGGTTCTTCCTCGCGGTCGAGGGCGTGCCGCTCGCCGCGGAGGAGACCAGCGACCCCAAGCGCGACATGCCCAAGGGCATCATCGCGGCGATGCTGACGCTGCTCGTCTTCGCGGTGCTCATCCTCTTCGTGCTGCCGGGCGCCGCCGGCTCCGAGACCATCCGGGCGAGCGACAACCCGCTGCCGGAGGCGATCCGCGCGGTGCGGGGCGAGGGCTCGTTGCTCGCCGACTTCGTCAACTGGGCGGGCCTCGCCGGGCTCGTCGCGAGCTTCTTCTCCATCATCTACGCCTACTCGCGCCAGCTGTTCGCGCTGTCGCGCGCCGGCTACCTGCCGCGGGTGCTGTCGCTGACCGGCTCGCGCAACACCCCGTGGGTCGCGCTCATCGTGCCCGGCACCATCGGCTTCGTGCTCGCCGCGGCCACCGACGACGGCGCGCTGCTCATCAACATCGCGGTCTTCGGCGCGACCGTCTCCTACGTGCTGCTCAACCTCAGCCACATCGTGCTGCGGCGCAAGGAGCCCGACCTCGAGCGCGCCTACCGCACGCCCGGCGGCACGGTGACGACCGGGATCGCGCTGGTGCTGAGCGTGGTGGCGGTCGTCGCGACCTTCTTCGTCGACATCCTCGCCGCCGGCATCACGGCGGTCGTCTTCGTTGCTGCGCTCGCCTACTTCTGGTTCTACTCGCGCCACCACCTGGTCGCGAGCGCCCCGGAGGAGGAGTTCGCGGCGCTGGCCGACGCGGAGTCGGACCTGAAGTAGGGAGTGCCGCGGGGGTCACATCCTGGACCCCTCGCCGGATGCGCCTGTGAAGGTTAGGCTTGCCTAATGCAGCCCACGACGACGAGCCACGTCTCCGCCGCGCAGCGTGCCCGCAGCATCCTCGCGGTGGCCCAGGACCTCTGGCTCGAGACCGACCGGGTCGACGCCGAGCCCATGCTGCTCGATCGCCACGTCGTGCTCCCCGGGGGCGTGCTGCTCGTCGCCGCCCCCGAGGGCGCCCGCACGGGCGAGGTCGTGACCGTCTCCGTCACCGACGTCTCGACGGTCCCTCAGCCCGACCGGCTCCGGTGGCACCTGCGCCTGGTCGGCACGCTGCTGCCGTACGACGGCCCCCGTGCGCAGGGTCTCGTCGACCACCTCCGCGGGGTCGACCCCGAGGCCCCCGAGCCGGCGCTGGCCCGCATCGTGCCGCGCGAGGTGCGCCTCGCCGCCGCCGCGGCTCCCGGGCGGGGGCTCGACTGGCACGACGTCGAGGTCGGCGACTTCGGCCGCGCTGCGCCCGAGCCCTTCGTCGCCCAGGAGCACCGCTGGCTGCCCCACCTGCAGCAGGGCCACACCCCCGCCGTCCGGGCGCTCGCGGAGCGGGTGCTGGGCGAGCTCGACGACACGGTGCGGGTGTGCGCGCTGGGTCTCGACCGGTTCGGCGTGACGCTGCGGCTCTACGCCGGGGCCGCGCGCTGGGACGTGCGCTGCGACTTCGTCGAGGCGGTCGAGGCCGGCCGCGACGTGCGCGAGGCCGTGACGGCGGTGCTCCAGGAGAGCCGCCGCTCCTGACCCCGTCTCAGGCCCCCTCGGCGGGGGTACAGCCGACGGCGTGACCGACTTCGGCTACACCCTGATGACGGAGCAGGCTGACCCACGCGAGCTCGTCGAGCACGCGGTGCTCGCCGAGCGGGCGGGCTTCGACCTGCAGGTGATGAGCGACCACTACTCGCCGTGGCTCAGCGCGCAGGGGCACGCGCCGTACGCCTGGTCGGTGCTGGGCGCGGTCGCCCACGCCACCGAGACCTCACGGCTGATGACCTACGTGACCTGCCCGACGATGCGCTACCACCCGGCGGTCGTGGCGCAGCAGGCGGCGACGGTGCAGATCCTGGCCGAGGGTCGCTTCACGCTGGGCCTCGGCAGCGGCGAGAACCTCAACGAGCACGTCGTCGGCCGCGGCTGGCCCGCGATCCAGCACCGCCAGGCGATGCTGCGCGAGGCCATCGAGATCATCCGCGCACTGCACACCGGTGAGCTGGTCGACCACCGCGGCGACTACTTCACCGTCGACTCGGCGCGGGTCTGGGACCTGCCCGAGCAGGGCGTCGACATCGGGGTGGCCGTCGGTGGTGACCGGGCGATCGAGACCTTCGCCCCGCTGGCCGACCACCTCGTCGCCACCGAGCCCGACGCCGACCTCGTCTCGAGCTGGAATGGCGTCGACGGCGCCCCGCGGATCGGCTCCGGGGCCCGCGCCGTCGGCCAGATCCCGATCTGCTGGGACCCCGACGAGCAGACGGCCGTCGAGCGGGCGCACGAGCAGTTCCGCTGGTTCGCGGGCGGGTGGGCGGTCAACGCCGACCTCCCGACCACGGCGGGCTTCGCCGGAGCGACCCAGTTCGTGCGACCCGAGGACGTCGCCGACAACATCCCCTGCGGCCCCGACCTCGACGCCATCGTCGAGTCGGTACGGCCGTTCTGGGAGGCCGGCTTCACCGACGTGGCCCTCGTGCAGGTCGGTGGGGACACTCAGGAGCGCTTCCTCACCGAGGTGGCGCCGACGTTGCTGGACAAGCTGAGGAAGGCGAGCGCATGAGCGAGCAGAACGCGACCGACGGCCAGGACCCCAAGGTCGAGGTCGTGCAGGCGGTCTACGACCGGGTCAACTCCTACGAGGAGACCGCCACCACCGAGACGATCGGCACCGAGCTCGACGAGGCGCTGGCCGAGGCGGGCGTGCAGGTCGACGCCGACGCCCGCGAGCGGCTGGTGCGGCACATCGAGTCGCGCGGCGGCCGCGAGGACGTCGCCCAGCTGCTCTAGCCGGCAGCCGCTTCCTCGAGCTCGGCCGCGGCGAACTCCTCGGGGTGCGCCTCGGCCAGCTCGAGGACGACGCCGACCACGGCGTCGAGCAGGTCGACCTCGGGCCCCACGGCCGAGGCGAACGACGACAGGTAGAGCAGGTTCTTGAAGAACAGCACCAGCTCGGCCGGCATCGTGAAGCGGTTGGCGGCGAAGACCCGCAGCAGCCGACCCAGGGTGACGCCCAGCTTGTCGTACGTCACCTCGCCGTCGTCGCGGCGCTCCAGCGCCTCGACCTCCTCGCGCAGCTCGCGCCGCAGCCGGGTGAGGTCGGCACCCTCGAAGGCCCCGAACGCGACCAGGGCGTCGACCTGCCCGTCGCTGTCGGAGGTGGCGAACGCCGCCAGGTAGCGGATCAGCGACGTGCGCTGGTCGGCGCCGAGACGCGCGCAGATGCCGTAGTCGAGCAGGTTGAAGCGGTCGGGCGCCGGCACCAGCACGTTGCCGGCGTGCAGGTCGCCGTGCGAGACGCCGTACAGCAACGTGCTCGCGAGGACCGCGTGGATCGCGGTGTGCAGCAGCAGCTCGCCGTCGACCTCCTGCACCTGGTCGTAGGGCACCCCGTCGACGAAGGGCATCACCAGCACCCGCTCGGTGACGAGGCCCGGCACGGGCAGCGGCACCGTGACGGTGTCGATGCCGGCGTGCTCGACGACGGCCGCGGCCTCGACGGCGTTGAGGGCCTCGAGGCGGAAGTCGAGCTCGTGCAGCGACAGGTGGGCGAACAGCTCGACGAAGCCCGGCAGGTTGGCGCTGCGCACGGCGGGCACCCACCGGTCGGCGCCCGCGACCACGAGCGAGAGCGTCTCGATGTCGCGCTCGAACCTGCGGCGCAGCCCCGGTCGGCGCACCTTGACCACGACGCGGGTGCCGTCGGGCATGCGGGCGGTGTGCACCTGCCCGATCGAGCCGGCGGCCAGCGGCTCGTCGTCGAGGTCGACCAGCGCGTCGGGCCCCAGCTCGCGCTCGACCACGGCGCGAGCGACGCCGGGCGGCAGCGTCGGCGCGTCGTCGCGGCACCAGGCGAAGGCCTCCACCCACGGGCCGGGCAGCAGGCCCTGGGAGGAGGCGATGAACTGCCCGAGCTTGACGTACGCCGGCCCGCTCGCGCGCACCAGCCGCTCGGCCCGCTCGATGGTGCCGCGCGACGAAGACGGCGGGGCGATCGGCAGGCCCGATGCCGAGGCCGCGGCGGTCAGCAGGGCGAGCGGGGCGTCGGGCGCCGCGGTCAGGGCGACGCGGCCCGCGGTGCCGGCCAGCGAGCCGAGGGTGTCGGGCCACAGCCGGGGCCGGGCCAGCAGCCGCGCCTGCCGGTCGAGGTCGCGTCGTACGGCGGGGAGCTCGCGCTGCCAGGCCCGGGCCTGCTCGTGCAGCCCCGGCACCGCGGCGACCCGCGTCGAGGCGGCGACCAGCTCGCGCAGCCGGGCGATCGAGGCGGCGTCCTGCTGCTGCATGCGGGCTCCAGGTGTCGTGAGTGGACAGGTGTGCACCGACAGTACCCCGATCCCTGCCGGTCGGCGCCCCACCCGATCCCCTAGGGTGGCGGCCCATGTGGCTGGTAGCGGCCTTCGCCCTCGCGGGCGGCCTGGCGCAGATGGTCGACGGCACGCTCGGCATGGGCTTCGGGGTCACCTCGGCCACGGTGCTGCTCGCCCTCGGCGTCGCGCCCGCGACCGCCAGTGCCGCGACGCACGCGGCCAAGCTGCCGACCACCCTGGTCTCGGGTCTCTCGCACTGGCGCGAGGGCAACGTCGACCGCCGGGTGCTGCTGCGTGTGGCGCTGCCGGGTGCCGTCGGCGGCTTCCTCGGCGCCGTCGTGCTCACCTCGATCAGCCTCGAGGCGGCCCAGGGCTGGATGGCCGGTCTCCTGCTCTTCTTCGGCGCGGTGATCCTGGCGCGCTTCGGCTTCGGCCTGCGTCTCATCCCGACCCCGGCCAACGGTGACTCCGCTCGCTGGCTCTCGCCCATCGGCCTGCTCGGCGGCTTCGTCGACGCGACCGGGGGTGGCGGCTGGGGACCGGTGGTCACCCCCAGCCTGATGACCGTCACGCGGCACGAGCCGCGGCGCGTCGTCGGCACCGTCAACGCCGCCGAGTTCGTGGTCGCGGTCTCGGTCTCGACCGGGTTCGTGCTCGGCGTCTCGCACCAGGACATCCCGTGGCTGCCGGTGGCCGGGCTCATCACCGGTGGCGTCATCGCGGCGCCGATCGCCGCGCGGCTCGCCGGCCGGCTGCCCCACGCGCCGATGGGCGCGATGGTCGGCGGCCTGGTGATGCTGGTCAACGCCGTCACCATCGTCGCCGCCCTCGGCGGTCTGCCCGGCTGGCTCGACGCGGTGCTCATCGTGGCCTGGCTCGCCCTGGTCTCACGCGTGGCCTGGCGGGCCTGGCAGCAGGAGCGGAAGCAGGCCGTCAGCCGACCGGAGCCAGGCCCGGCTTCCCCCCGAAGGTGAAGAACAGCAGGTCGGTCATCTCGAAGGTGCCCTTGCGGGGGCCGAGGTCGGGCTTCCAGCCCGGCTCGCGCACGATGCTGTGGCGGCTGCCCTCCATGGTGCGGTGGAAGGTCTCGGCGACCAGGCGCGCCCCGACGCCGGTCATCCTGCCGCCGTTGAGCTCGGCCTCCCGCAGCACGTAGAACCACAGCGGCGTACGGCTGGCGACGGCTGCGCGCTCGTCGTCGGTGAGGTGGTCGAGCCGGGCGCCGTTCTTGCCGTTCACGACCTGCGCCTTGGTCAGCGGCGTCACGTCGACGCCGCGCGCGGCCAGGCGGGTCACCATCTGCTGCCCCGACGCGAGCCGCACCTGGCTGCCCCGCACGAGGTTGCGGAAGGCGAGGTTGTGCTGCATCGGCGGGGTGTCGTCGCTGCCGCCGAAGCTGCCCGGCGGCAGGGAGGCGAGCGGGTCGGTCAGCCGGGTGTCGATGCGCATGGCGCGGTTGACGCCGCTGCCCGGGGCGGCGAGCCCCGGCTTGCCGCCGGCCGGGAAGTCGTACATCCGACGCCAGTCGGCGATCCAGCTGCTGACCAGACGCTTGGAGCCGCCCAGCCCGCCGCTGGTGCCGGAGAACTCGAAGAGCAGGCCCAGCGAGCCCGCGCCATCGGCGAAGACGGCGTTCCAGTTGTAGGTGTCACGGATCATGCTGTGGCCCATCCGGAAGGCCGCGACCGAGAACTCCACCGGCATCGTCGGCACGCTGATGGCCGTCGCGTCGGGTTCCACGAGCCGGCGACCGTTGGTCCAGACGTCGTCGAGGACGGCCGGGTCGACGATGCGCGGCAGGTAGTCGTGGCGCAGCAGCCACTGGTAGTGCAGCGTCGTACGACGCCGTGCCCGGCGGAACCGCTGGCCCTCCGGCACGCTCGCCGGGAGCGCGTCGAGCACCCTGTTGTGGAACCGGATGAAGGCGAGGTGGGTCTGGGCGACGGCGAGGTTCTCGTCGTTGCGCAGGTCGGGGATGTCGGCGCGGCGGGCGTTCGGGCCGGTGCCGCCCGCGCGGGGCAGGTCGTGACCGGGCTTGACGCCCAGGTCGCCCTCCTTCTTCGTGTCGCCGACGCGCAGGTGCTGGCCGTCGGCCTCGTAGAAGCGCGCCGAGCCGTCGCTCCCCGGGCCGGCGCCGTAGAGGTTGTCGAGGTCGAGCGACGGCGAGCGGCCGCTCAGCAGCGTCGCGGGGTCGACCTCGCCCACCGGCATCAGCGCGGTCTTGTCGAGCGTGAGGTCGTGGTCGACGAACTGGCCGAGGTAGGTGTAGCCCGCGGGCACCGACCCGGCGGTGCCGCCGCCCCCGACCGTCATGCCCCGGGCCAGCTTGCGCGCGAGGGGGAGCGGGAGCGCCTGGCCCTTCGGGCCGACGCGGGAGAAGCGGAACGGCGGCGTCTCGCGGGCCTCGAGCCGGCGGGCTCCCCGCCGCGTCGCGAGGGTGTCGCCCTCGTCGCCGGTGCGTCCGCCGAGCTGCGTGCTCAGCACGCCCTCGCCCTCGACGAAGAAGGTCTCCGAGCCGTGGTGCTGTCCCATGTCCCGGGTCTACTCCGGGCCGTTCCGGACCGCCACGGTGGGCGCCTGCGGTCTAGTGCGCGCGAGCGACGCACTAGGCCACCGGCACGCCCCCGACCCACGTGGCGGCGACGCGGGCGGCACCGACCTCGTCGACCGGGGCCGCGAACGGGTCGCGGTCGAGCAGCACCAGGTCGGCCTCACGGCCCGGCTCGAGGGTGCCGGCGACGTCTTCGCGACCGTCGACCCACGCCGACCCGGAGGTGTACGCCGCGAACGCGGTCTCGAGGTCGAGCGCCTGCTCGGGCAGGAACGGCTGCCGGCGCTCCTCCTGCCGCTCCTCGTGGTCCCAGCGGTTGACCGCGACGTGGATGGCGGTCAGCGGGTCGGGCGTCGAGACCGGCCAGTCGGAGCCCATCACCAGGCGGGTGCCGGCGCGGTGCAGTTCGCCGAAGGGGTACTGCCAGCCGGCCCGCTCGGGCCCGAGGAACGGCAGCGTCAGGTCGACCATCTGGTCGTCGAGGCACGCCCAGAGCGCCTGGCAGTTGGCCGCCACCCCCGCCGCGGCGAAGCGTCGTACGTCGTCGGGGTGCACCACCTGCAGGTGGGCCACGTGGTGCCGGCCCGGCGCGGCGAGCTCGAGGGCGTCGAGCGCCTCGCGCACCCCGCGGTCGCCGATGGCGTGCACGTGCACCTGGAAGCCCTCCGCCGCGAGCGCCGGCACCGCGCGCCGCAGCAGCGCGGCGTCGACGAACGACAGCCCGTCGTTGCGCGTCGGGTGCCCGCAGCGGTCGAGGTACGGCGCGGTCATCGCCGCGGTGAAGTTCTCCGCCACGCCGTCCTGCATGATCTTGACGCTCGTCGCGCGGAACCGGCCGTGGGTGTACGCCGCCCGCCGCTCGAGCAGCGACGGCAGCTGCTCGAGCCCGGCCTCGCGGTCCCACCACAGCGCACCCACGACGTGGCCCGTCAGGGTGCCGCGCTGGGCTGCGCGGAGGTACGTCGGGCCGCAGTCGTCCATGCCCGAGTAGGCCCCGACGATGGCGTCCTGCCAGCCCACCACGCCCAGCGAGTGGAGGTAGGACTGGCCCGCGAGCAGGGCGGCGTCGTGCTCCTGCTCGGTGGTGGCGGGCAGCAGCCGTGTCACGAGGGCCATCGCGCCCTCGTGGAGCGTGCCCGTGGGGTGGCCGTCGGCGTCGCGCTCGATGCGGCCGTCGGCCGGGTCGGGCGTTCCCGCGTGGATACCGGCGAGCTCGAGCGCGCAGCTGTTGACCCAGGCGCCGTGGTGGTCACGGTTGGCCAGGAAGACCGGCCGGTCGGCGACCGCGGTGTCGAGGTCGGTGGCCGTGGGGGTGCCGCCCGGGAAGGCCGCCATCGCCCAGCCGCCGCCGAGCACCCACTCGCGGTCACTCGCCGCGGCGTACGACGCCACGGCCGCGAGGTAGGCGTCGCGGCCCTCGAGGCCGGACAGGTCGCAGCGGATGCGCTCGAGCCCGCCCTGCACGACGTGGACGTGGGCGTCGGTGAAGCCGGGGGACAGCAGTGCCCCGGCGGCCTCGACGGTGCCCCACCCGGCCGGCACGTCGCGGCCGACCGCGCTGACGCGGCCGGCCTCGACGAGCACCGGGCCCACGTCGCCGCGGTAGCGGTGGCCGTCGAAGACGCGGGCGCCGGTGACGGCGAAGGGCTCGTGGCTCACGCCGTGATCCTCTCCCTCAGCGCGCTGACGTCGGCGGGCCCGACGCGGCAGCAGCCACCGACGAGCCGGGCCCCGGCCGCGACCCACGCCTCGGCGTCGGCGGGGTCGCCGGTGCCGGTGCCTCGCCAGCGCTTCTCGTGGGCGTCCCAGTCCTCGCCGCGGTTGGGGTAGGCGATCCCCGGCCTGCCCGTCGCCGTGACGGCCGCACCCACGGCGGCGGCCACGTCGGCCGGGGCGGAGCAGTTGACCCCGGCGGCGACCACGGCGGTGCTGCCGGCCGCGACGGCGTACGCCTCGTCGAGCGGCTGGCCCGCCCGGGTGCGGTCGCCGGAGACGGCGTACGACAGCCAGGCCGAGAGGCCGAGCTCGTCGAGCAGGGCGACGAGCACCGCGGCCTCGTCGACGTCGGGCACCGTCTCGACCGCGAGCACGTCGGGGCCGGATGCCGCCAGCACCTCCAGCAGGATGCGGGCGGTCCACAGGGCGTCGGAGAGGTCGGCGCCGTCGTCCTCCAGGGCGTTGGACATGCCGCCGTCGAGCAGCACCGGCAGCTCGCCCGTCAGCCGGGTGACGAAGGGGGTGCTCACGCGGGTGATCCTGCCGGACGCGCGGCCGGCAGCACGCGGGCGACCACCGCGCCGAGGGCGACGGCGAGCAGTCCCGTCACGAGCACGGGGGTGGCGACGCTGTCGGCGGCCAGCACGGCGACGGCGACGTACGCCGCCACCGAGAGGACCTCGGCGAGCACGTTGGACGTCGAGATCACGGTGGCCCGGGCGTCGGCCTCGATGCTGTCCTGCAGCCGCACCTCCGTCGTCACGACCGCGAGCTGCACCAGGCCGTAGCCGACGGCCAGCACCAGGGCGGCCACCAGCGGGTCGCCCACCCACGCACCGACGGCGACCAGGGCTCCCGCGGCCGAGACGACCGCACCGACCCGAGCGGGCGACCACCCGGCGCCCCGCGAGGCGACCAGGGCGCCGACGACCTCGCCCGCGCTGGTCACGCCCAGCAGCAGCGGCACGAGCACCAGCGCCGCGCCCTGCTCGCGCAGCAGCAGCCCGAAGTACTCGTCGAGGAACTGCAGCGCCAGCACCGCCCCGCTCGCCAGCACCGCGCCCCGCACCAGCGCCGACGTCGTCGCCTCCGTCAGGCCCGTGCGCAGTGCGTGGCGCCAGCGCGCCCACGCCCCGGGGCGCGCGACGGTGGCCGCTGGCGGGGGACCCTCGTCGAGGTCGTCGACGTCCTCGGCCGACACCACCCGCGGCGCGCCCGGCAGCGACAGCACCACCCCCAGCTGCACCGCGCACACCGCCACGCTCACCCAGCCGGCCAGCGCGTAGCCGCCCATCGCGAGCAGCGGCGCGGCCGCCAGCGTGGCCAGCGTCATCGCCGCGATCGCCAGTGCGTGGCCCAGCCCGATCACCCGCGCGTAGCGGTCACGAGCGCCCGCCGCGGCCAGCTCGTCGTACGCCAGGGCCTGGAAGGTGCCCGACGTCAGCGCCCCCGACAGTCCCCACAGGCAGAACCCGACCGCGAACCCCGCCAGGCTGGGGAACAGCACCCACGTCGCGAAGGCCGCGCCGTACGTCACGGAGCCGGCGGCGAGCAGCGCCCGCCGCGACACCGTGTCGGCCCACGCTCCCGACGGCACCTCGAGCACGATCCCGACCACCGACCAGAGCACGAGGAGCAGCGAGATCTCGCCCACCGACAGCCCCGCGTCGGCGAACAGCAAGGCGTAGACCGGGAAGATCGGCATCGCCTCGTCGAGCGCCTGCCACGCGAGCAGGCGCCACTCGAGGGAGCGGGTCGGTCGGGGGTCGGTGTCGATGGGTCAAGGCTCGCGCATGCCGCCCAGGCTGGCGCGCAGGTCGCCCCGGGTCAACGGGCTTGCCGTACGCCGCGGCTCCCGGCTCGACCATCCCTCGGCAGGCGCAGGCACCTCGACCATCCCCCTGGTGGTCGAGGTGCCTGAGCCCCGGGGCGAGTCAGCGCAGGTCGAGGGTCTCGGCGGCGAGGCGGGTGATGCGGGTCCAGTCGCGGTCGGCGACGGCGTCGGCGGGGGTGATCCAGGTGCCGCCGACGCAGCCGACGTTGGGCAGCGCGAGGTACGACGCGGCGGTCGCGGGCGTGATGCCGCCGGTGGGGCAGAACCGCGCCTGCGGCACCGGGGCGCCGAGCGACGTCAGGAAGGACGCACCGCCGGACTGCTCGGCGGGGAAGAACTTCATCTCCTCGTAGCCGAGCTCGAGCAGCCGCAGCACCTCGCTCACCGTGGCCGCGCCGGGCAGGTGCGGGAGGCCCGTGGCCTGCATGGCGGCGGCGAGGGTGTCCGTCGTACCGGGGGAGACCAGGAACTGTGCGCCCGCGCTGGCCGCGTCGCGGGCGTTGGCGGGCGTCACCACGGTGCCGAGCCCCAGCAGGATGTCGGGCACCGCGCTGGCGATCGCCTCGGCGCACGCGAGCGCGGCGGGGGTGCGCAGTGTCAGCTCGATCACGGGTACGCCGCCCTCGAGCAGCGCCTCGGCGACGGGCACGGCCTGGGCGACGTCGTGCAGCACGACGACGGGGACGACCGGGGTGCGGTCGACGAGGCCGCCGGAGCCCTCGCTCGTCGAGCCTGTCGAGACGATCGTCGCGGTCACAGTGCCTCCCGGCGGGTGGTGAAGGCGGCGCCGAAGACCGAGGCGCCCTCGTCGGCGGGGCCGACGGCGGAGCGGAACGCGGCGAAGAGCTCGCGGCCGGTGCCGAAGACGAAGGAGTCGTCGGCGGCGTCGGCGGACCGGGCGTCGAGCTCGCCCTGGTTGAGGTTCAGCTCGAGCAGGCCGGCGTCGGCGTCGAGGGTGATGAGGTCGCCGTCGCGCACGCGGGCGAGCGGGCCGCCGACGGAGGCCTCGGGGGTGAGGTGGATGGCGGCGGGCACCTTGCCGGAGGCCCCGCTCATGCGGCCGTCGGTGACGACGGCGACGCGCTGGCCGCGGTCCTGCAGCACCCCGAGGGCGGGGTTGAGCTTGTGCAGCTCGGGCATGCCGTTGGCGGCCGGGCCCTGGAAGCGGATCACCGCGACGAAGTCTCCCGGCAGGTCGTCGGCCTCGAAGGCGCGCAGGAAGTCGTCCTGGTCGTCGAAGACCCGGGCGGGCGCCTTGACCTGGCGGTGCTCGGGCTTGACCGCGGAGGTCTTGATGACCGAGCGGCCGAGGTTGCCCTCGAGCATCCGCAGGCCGCCGTCGCTGCCGAACGGGTCGTCGGCGCCGCGCAGCACCTCGGTGTCGAGCGAGCGCTTCGGGCCCTCCTCCCAGGTCAGCTCGCCGCCGATGAGACGGGCCTCGCTGGTGTAACGCCACAGGCCGTGGCCGGCGACGGTCTGCACGTCGTCGTGGAGCAGTCCGTGCTTGAGCAGCGTGTGCACGGTGAAGCCGAGCCCGCCGGCGGCGTGGAAGTGGTTGATGTCGGCCTTGCCGTTGGGGTAGACCCGCGCCAGCAGCGGCACGACCGCCGACAGGTCGGCGAGGTCGTCCCAGGTCAGCGTGATGCCGGCGGCCTTCGCGATGGCCACGAGGTGCATGGTGTGGTTGGTCGAGCCGCCGGTGGCGAGCAGCGCGACGCAGCCGTTGACGATCGCCTTCTCGTCTACCACGCGGCCGACCGGCGTGAAGCTCTCGCCCCAGGCGGTCAGGGCGACGGCGCGCTCGGCGGCGGCGTCGGTCAGCGCCTCGCGCAGCGGGGTGCCGGGGTTGACGAAGCTCGCGCCGGGCAGGTGCAGGCCCATGACCTCCATCAGCAGCTGGTTGGAGTTCGCGGTGCCGTAGAAGGTGCAGGTGCCGGCCGAGTGGTACGACGCCGACTCGGCCTCGAGCAGCTCCTCGCGGCCGAGCTCGCCGGCGGCGTACGCCTGGCGGATGCGGGCCTTCTCGGAGTTCGGGAGGCCGGAGGTCATCGGGCCGGCGGGCACGAAGACGGCCGGCAGGTGCCCGAAGGACAGCGCACCGATGAGCATGCCCGGCACGATCTTGTCGCAGACGCCGAGCATCAGGGTCGCGTCGAACATGTCGTGCGAGAGCGCGATCGCCGTCGACATCGCGATGACGTCGCGGCTGAACAGCGACAGCTGCATGCCGTCGCGCCCCTGGGTGATGCCGTCGCACATCGCGGGCACGCCGCCGGCGAACTGGGCGATGCCGCCGGAGCGGATCACCGCGCGCTTGAGCTGCGCGGGGAACGACTCGAAGGGCTGGTGCGCCGAGAGCATGTCGTTGTAGGCCGACACGATCGCGACGTTGGGCTTGACCTTGCCGCGCAGCGCGGCCTTGTCGACCTCGCCCGAGGCGGCGAAGCCGTGCGCGAGGTTGGCGCAGGCCAGCTTGCTGCGCATCGGGCCGCGGGAGGCGGCGGCGTCGAGGCGGCGCAGGTACGCCGCCCGCTCGTCGCGGCTGCGCTCGGTGATCCGGGCCGTGACCTCGGCCAGGACGGGGTGGGGCTTCGGTGCCATGGGGTTCCTCACTCGTGCTCGTGCCAGGAGCGCCCGTCGCGCTCGATCAGCGTGGTGGCGGCGTAGGGGCCGGACGTCCCGGCGGGGTAGCGGCGCGGCGTCGCGCGGGTCTCGGCCCAGCGCTCGTGGATCGGCTCCACCCACCGCCAGGCGGCCTCGACCTCGTCGCGACGCATGAACAGCTGCGGGTTGCCGCGGATGACGTCGCCGAGGAGCCGCTCGTAGGCCTCCGGCGATCGCTCGGCGAAGGTGCTCGAGTAGTTGAGGTCGAGCGAGACCGGCCGCAGCCGGATGCCGCCGGGGCCGGGCTCCTTGGCGGTCAGGTGCAGGCGCATGCCCTCCTCGGGCTGCAGCCGGATCACCAGCCGGTTGGGCTCCGAGGCGCCCTCGGCGTGCGGGAACATCGGGTGCGGCACGTCCTTGAACTGCACGACGATCTCCGACGCGCGGCGCTCGAGCCGCTTGCCGGTGCGCAGGTAGAACGGCACGCCGGCCCAGCGCCAGTTGGCGACCTCGGCCTTGAGGGCGACGAAGGTCTCCGTCGTCGAGCTGCGCTCGAGCTCCTCGGCGTACGACGCCGCGGGCTCGCCCTCGACGAGCCCGACGCCGTACTGGCCGGCGACCACGTGCTGGTCGACGTCGGCGCCCACGAGGGGCTTGAGGGCCTGCAGGACCTTGAGCTTCTCGTCGCGGACGGTCTCGCGGCCGACGTAGGTCGGCGGCTCCATGGCGACGAGGCAGAGCAGCTGGAGCAGGTGGTTCTGCACCATGTCGCGCAGCGCACCCGAGCCGTCGTAGTAGCCGGCGCGGCCGCCGACGCCGAGCGTCTCGGAGGCGGTGATCTGCACGTGGTCGATCGAGCCGGCGTTCCACAGCGGCTCGAGGAAGGTGTTGGCGAAGCGCGTGACCAGGAGGTTCTGCACGCTCTCCTTGCCGAGGTAGTGGTCGATGCGGAAGATCTGGTGCTCGGCGAAGACCGCGCCGACGGCGTCGTTGATCGCCTGCGCCGAGGCCAGGTCGGTGCCGATGGGCTTCTCCAGCACGAGGCGGGAGGCGTCGGTCACCAGGCCGTGCGCCTCGAGGCGCTGCGCGACGGTGCCGAACAGGCTCGGCGAGATCGCGAGGTAGAAGACGCGGACGACGTCGGGGTGCTGCAGGCGCTCGCCGAGCCGCTGCCAGTCCCTTCGTGACGCCTCGTCCCTCGGCTCCTCAGGACAAGCTGCGATGTCGAGGCTGAGGTGGGACAGCCGCGCCAGGAAGCGCTCGAGCGCGGTCGGGTCGAGGTCGGCGTCGGCGACGAAGCGGGGCAGCTCGCCGCGGATCTTGTCGCGGTAGCCGGCGTCGTCGAGGCCGGCGCGGGAGGTGGCGACGATGCGCGTCTCGGCGGGCAGGGTGCCGTCGCGGTCGCGCTGGTAGAGCGCGGGCAGCAGCTTGCGCACGGCGAGGTCACCGGTGCCGCCGAAGACGACGACGTCGGCCGCGGGCACGGCGCCGTGGGGGGATCCGGGGGACGTCATGGCGACGACGGTACGGAGGGTTATGCACGTGAGCAAGCGCAGTTATGCATTTCTGAGGTAAAAATAGACCAGCCACGGGTGGACGAGAGGAACGGTGGTGTCATGGGCCTCGTGCCCGAGCTCTCCTGGGGCGGTCCAGCCACCACCGGCGAGGTGTTCTCGCTCGTGCGCGACGACCGCGCCGACACCCGCAGCGAGATCGGCCGCCTGACCGGCCTGTCCCGCACCGCCGTGGCCGCGCGGGTGCAGGCACTCATCGACTCGGGCCTGGTGCGCGAGGTGGCCGACGAGCCCCGACCCGGCGCCCCCGGCCGTCCTCCGCTGCGGCTGCGCTTCGACCGCGACTCGGGCGTCGTGCTCGCCGCCGCCATCGGGCGCAGCCGCACCCAGCTCGCGGTGTGCGACCTCGACGGCGAGATCCTCCTCGCCCGCGACGTCGACCAGGAGGTCGGCACCACCCCGGAGGAGCTGATGCCCCGGGCGGTCGGCCTGATGGGCGAGCTGCTCGCCGAGGCGGGTCGAGACGCCGCCGACGTGCGGGGCGTCGGCATGTCGATCCCCGGCACCGTCGACGTCGAGAAGGGCGCCAGCCTCGACTCGCCCATCATGACCGGCTGGGACGGCGTCCCGCTGTCGCCGTACGTCGCCGCGCTCACCGACGCGCCCGTCTTCATCGACAACGACGCCAACGTCATGGCCCTGTCGGAGCGGCGCGGCCACCTGCAGCGGCACCGTCAGCTGCTCTTCGTCAAGGCCTCGACCGGCGTCGGGGTCGGGGTCGTGGTGCGAGGCCAGCTCGTGCGGGGCGCGCTCGGTGCCGCCGGCGAGGTCGGCCACACCAAGACCGCGCCCGCCGACTCGCTGCCGTGCCGCTGCGGCGACACCGGGTGCCTCGAGACCGTCGCGTCGGGCTGGGCGCTGGTGCAGGCCGCCCGCGAGACCGGCATCGAGGTCGGCCACGTGCGCGACCTCGTCGCGCTCGCCGCCCAGGGCGAGGGTGCTGCCCGGCAGCTGGTGCGCACGGCCGGCCGCCGCATCGGCGAGGTGCTCGCCGCCGCCGTCAACCTGCTCAACCCCGAGGTGGTCGTCGTGGGTGGCGACCTCGCCGGCGCCTACGACCCCTTCGTCGCCGGCCTGCGCGAGTCGCTCTACTCGACCGCCACCGCCCTGTCCACCCGCGACCTCGCCATCGTGCCGCTGACGCACGGCGAGCGCTCCGGCGTGGTCGGCTGCGCCGCCCTCGCGCTGTCGAACGTGCTCGACTCGGCCGCGGTCGACCGGGTGCTCGCCGGCCGCTGAGGTCGTCTCAGCGCCGCAGCACCCACGCGCCGCGGTCGTAGGTGTCCTCGGCGGTCATCTCGCCGACGACGACGGTGTCCGGATCGGAGCGTCCGCCCACGACGACGAGGTCGCGCCCGAGCCACGTGGCGGGCCCCGGCTCGTCGGGGCCGCCGGCCGGTCGTGGCACCTCGGTCCACGTGCGGGAGGCGTCGTCGTAGACCCAGCCGTCGCGGGCGACGACCGTGTCGGGCCTCGGCTGCCGGGTGTACGCCGGCCACCCGCCC
This sequence comes from Nocardioides marmoraquaticus, assembly GCF_054777915.1. NCBI lineage: Bacteria > Bacillati > Actinomycetota > Actinomycetes > Propionibacteriales > Nocardioidaceae > Nocardioides > Nocardioides marmoraquaticus. The sequence continues at coordinate 52,275 of NZ_BAAHAA010000012.1, forward strand.
GAGAGCTCGTCGGGGACGTCGGGCAACCGGCCCCAGGTGCCGGTCGCCGGGTCGAGCGTGCCGCCGAAGGGCAGCACCTCGCCGTAGTTGTCCGTCTCGCCGCCGTCGGCGCCCCCGGTCGTGGCGTCGACGAGCCGCTCACCGGTCCACGTGAAACCACTGCCCCCGAGCTGGCGCGTGCTGGGCAGCTCGGTCCAGCTCCCGTCGCGCAGCACCGCACCGCGGAGCAGGGCGGGATCCTCGATGCCGCCGCCGGGCAGGATCCGCTTGCCGAGCAGCACGAGGGTGTCGTCGCCCGCGGCGACCAGCTGGCGGTCGAAGAGCCGACCGAGCGGATGCTCCGGCAGCTCCTCCCACCCGTCGTCGCCCAGCACGAGGTCGGGCAGGTCCCGCCCCTCGGCCTCGTTGCTCCCCGGGTACGCGAGCAGCCGGTCGCCGGCGGGCGCGAGCGACCACCAGGTGCCCCCGCCGGGGAACGGCCGGCTGCTCCAGCGGTCGGCCGGAGCGTCGTACGACAGCAGGTCGCCGGCCTTGCCGACGACGTGCAGCGTGGTGCCGACGACGGCGTGGACGGCGTACTCGGTCACGCGCTCCGGCGCGTCGGCGATCGGGGTCCAGCGCCCGGTCGCCGGGTCGTACGCCGCCCCGTCGACGGCGTGGTCGGAGCGATCGACGCAGTCGGCGTCCGGCGGGCACGGCGGCCCCTGGTCGCCGCCGAGCGCGACCACGCGGTCGTCGACGGTGGCGACGACGCCGTGGAGGCGCGGCGGCAGCGGCGGGTCCGGCAGCCGCTCCCAGCCTGTCCCCGCGGTGGCCGTCCGGGCGTCGCCGCACCCCGCCAGGGGCGCGAGCAGCGCGGGGGCGAGCAGGACCACGAGGAGACGGCGCACGCCTGTGGGACGCACCGGCCCGCGGGTGGGTTCCGCGGTCAGTCCTCCTCGGTCGGCGGCACCACGACGAGCGAGAGGCCCTCGAACGGCGCGAGCGTGACGATGAAGCTCTGCAGCTCGTCGACGGTGCCGACCTCGAGGCCGTCGGCCAGGTCGGTCACCAGCGCGCCGGCGGGGAGCTCCTCCGAGCGCACCGTGCCCATGACGTCCTCGGCCGAGAAGTTGAGCACGGTGACCTGGTGGTGGCCCGCGTGCTCGCCGTCGGCGACGAGGTGGACCATGACGAGCATGCCCTTGTGGCTGACGGGGGGTACGTCGACCTGGGTCGCGGTGGCCACGCCGGAGGCGTCGCGGACGGCCAGCACCTGCGAGAGCCGGCTGGCGAACGACTCGGGGTCGCGCAGCTGGTCGGGCAGCGCGCCGTACAGGCTGCGACCGCGCGGCATCCGGTCGCGCCGGGTGACGCTCGCCTCGGGGTCGGGCTCGTAGCCCATCAGGTCGTAGGTCGCCCGGTGGATCCAGCGGGTGTCGCCGCCGGCCAGGAGGTGGCGCACCTGCTCGCGGGGCAGCGGCAGCATGCCGCTGAGGTCCCACCCGGAGAGCGCGAAGACCCCCGGCTGCCAGGCGTTGAACATCGCGAGCAGCAGGTGGGCCTGCTTGATGTCGTCGGCCGTCTCGTCGTCGATGTCGTCGAGGTCGGTGACGCCGAGCGATGCCGCGATCACGCTCGCCGTGGTCGAGGCGATGCCGTTGGTGGTGAAGATGGCGTTGTAGGGCGCTGACGGGCCGGTGAGGTGCTCGACGAGGTCGGCGCGCACGGTCTCGGCGAGGTCGCCCCCGAGGATGGTCTCGCCGCGGAAGGTGTACTCGTCGTCCTTGTGGCGGGTCGCGAAGTGCACCAGCTCGTAGGTGAGCTCGTCGTGGTTCTGCAGCGCGTGCACCAGGCCGATGGGCGGCACCGCGTGCTCGAGCGACAGGTTGAGCGTCAGCCGCAGGAACTCGGTGTCGGCGCAGGCCAGCGCGTGGTGGTAGGCCGGGCGGTTGACGAAGTCGTAGGACAGGTCGGCGCCCGCCTCGGAGGTCTCGCGGATGTCGTCGATGGTGAGGTTGAGCTCCTGGAAGGTGAAGCCGCCGACCTTGCGCACCATGCTCGCGATCAGGTGGTTGGCCGCCTCGGAGAGCGGGTGGCCCTCCGACCAGGCCGGGCCCTCGACGCTCTTCTCGACGCCGAGGAAGCCGTTGGCGTCGAGGCGCAGCGCACCGGTGCCGAGGTCGCCGAGCGAGTGCAGCGCGTCGCCCATCACCAGCCGCATGCCGGCGAAGGTGGGGTCGAGCCAGTTGATGGAGGGCTGGCCCTCCTTGAAGTAGTGCAGGTAGACCCAGCGGCGCTCGACGCCGTCGGGGCCGACGACCGGCGCGGTCACCGACCAGTTGGTGTCCTTGACGCCCGGGTCGTAGAAGATGACGCGCTGCAGCTGGCCGATGATGTAGCCCGCCTTGGCGAGCTGGTCCTCGGTCTCGGCGTCGAGGTTGGCGCTGTCGCGGCCCGGGCGCACCTCGGGCAGCAGGTGCCAGTCGTCGGGCTCGATCTCGACCATGTGGTAGATGCCCGGGTAGTCGTCGACACCCATCTCGGCGAGCCGGAAGTCGGCGCCCTTGCCGGTGTGGCCCGGCACGATGTCGTCGATGATCGTGCCGCCGTGCTGCGTGGCCACCTCGCACATGGTGCGGAAGTCGTCCTCGGTGCCGAAGGCGTCGTCGATCTCGGTGCTGATGCGGTCGAAGTGGCCGTCGACGCTCGGCGTCGGCTCCCACCCCGCGAGCCCGCCGGCCCGCTTCACCGGCCCGGTGTGCAGCCCCTGGATGCCGATCGTCTCGAAGACGCTCCACAGGTCGGGGTCGGCCAGCGTGCCGAGGAAGCTCGTGCCCGGCTTGGTGTAGAGCGACAGCGGGTACGCCGTGAACCACACGCCGGCGGTGCGGATCGCCTCGCGCGGGTCGGGCGTCGCGAAGGGCCGCTGCCACATGCTGCCGCGCCCTGAGAACTGGCCCGCGAGCGCGTTGGCGTCGCGCAGCATCGAGCCACGCTGCAGCCAGGCGACGTAGAACGGGTTGGTGCCGGCGGCCTCGCCGGTGCGGTCCTCGCCCTGGGTCGGGCTGCCCTGCGGCCGCAGCCGTGCGCGGGGGCGGAGCGCCCGGGGCCGGGCCGGGAAGAACTGCTCGGCGTAGGTCACCTCGGAGGGCTCGTGCTCGACGGCCTCCTCGACGATCGTCTCGGGCTCGTCCGGGTCGGGGGGCAGGACGGGGTCGGCCATGCGTGTCATGTTGCCACCGTGCTCGGTGGTCAAACCGCCGGGACGTGCCTGCCCAGGAAGTCGAGCTCGTCGGCGACGACCTCCTCGAACGGCTCGCCGAGGTAGATCTCGAAGTGGCCGTGGTCGTACTGCTTCACCTCGGCCCGCGGGGCCCGCCGCAGGTGCCGCAGCGAGGGCCCGGACGGCGCGACCGTGTCGCCGGCGCAGACGGCGGCGAACAGGGGGACCGTCACGTCCGCGGCGCGCCGCCCCGGGCGGTAGCCGAGGATCGCGAGGCCGAGGCGGGCGGCCACGTCCTCACGCAGGTCGGCCAGGCCGGTGGCGTCGCGCAGGGCGCCGTAGCCGGGCAGGGCGTCGGGCGCCGTCATCAGCGCGGCGCTGCCCTCCGGACCGGCAGCGGGCACGCGCACGGGCTCGCGGCCGCGGGCCGCACGCACCAGGTCGCGGGCGACGTACGGCGCCAACCTCGCCGTGGTGCGTGCGGACATGGCGAGCCCCGAGGCGGGACCGTCGGTGAAGGGGCACTGCGAGACGACCGCGGCCACCCGGTGGTCCTCGGCGCCGACCACGAGCACGTGGCCGCCGCTGAACGAGGTGCCCCACAGCACCACCCGCTCCGGGTCGACCCCGGGCAGGGTCCGGGCGCGGGCGACGGCGGCGCGCCAGTCGTCGAGCTGTCGTCGCACGTTGACGATGCGGCGCGGCTCGCCCCCGCTGGCGCCGAAGGAGCGGTAGTCGAAGACCAGGCAGGCGTAGCCCGCGGCCTGGAACCGCTCGGCGAAGGCGTCGAGCCGCATCTCCTTGACCCCGCCCAGCCCGTGCGCCATCACGATCACCGGCGCCGCGTCGCCGCGGCCCGGGTAGTGCCACGCCGCGAGGGTGGTGTCGCCGGCAGGGATGGTGATGTCGCGCCGAGCCATGGCGGGACCCTCTCAGCGATGGGCGGGCGAGCGCGACCCTCTGTCCGCTGCGGTGGTGGCGAGCAGGGGGAGCGTGCGGCGCTCGATCAGGGTGGAGAGCACCATCACGCTGGTCGAGCGGACCACCCGGGTGGAGCGGTTGAGGTCGAGCAGCACCTGCTGCAGCCCGCCGTGGTGCTCGGCGACGACCCGGCACAGCACGTCGGAGGTGCCGGTGGTCACCCACGCCTCGACGACGCCCGCGATGGCGAGCAGCTCCTCGCGCACGGAGTCGAGCGCCCCTTGGGCGATCTCGAGGCTGACGAAGGCGCTGACCGCGAAGCCGGCCGCCTCGAGCGAGACTGCCGGGCTCCAGCCGCGCACCACGCCTGCCTGCTCGAGGCGCCGGATCCGGCTCTGCACGGTGGCCCGGGCGACCGAGAGCACGCGCGAGAGCTCGAGGTCGCCGACGCGGGGGTGGTCGGCCAGGGCCTGCAGCAGGGCCAGGTCGAGGGTGTCCAGGCGGTGGGGCTCCACGGGTCGATGCTAGTCAGACCGACCAGTCCGCGTGCGTTGATCCGCGCCAGAACCGGCACCCTGACCACCACGACACGCGCAGGTTGCCCACCGCGACACGGTCGGTCCAGCATCGCGCCATGACGCTGGAGCAGACCCTCACCGACGCCGAGCGGCTCGCCGACCTCGACCTCGACACGCTCACGCAGCTGGTCGGCCTGGTCGAGCACGACCCGGAGAGCGACCCGTTCCCGGTCGTCGGCTGGGACGCGGTCGTCTGGGCGGTGGGCAACGCCACCCAGACCGCCCACTTCTTCACCTCCGCGTTCGGCATGGAGCTCGTCGCCTACTCCGGCCCCGAGACCGGCAACCGAGACCACCACTCCTACGTGCTGCGCAGCGGCGGCGTCCGATTCGTCGTCAACGGTGGGGTCGCGCCCGACTCCGACGTCATCGCCCACCACGCCCGCCACGGTGACGGCGTCACCGACATCGCCCTCGAGGTCGTCGACGTCGACCAGTGCATCGCCCACGCCCGCTCCACGGGGGCGACCGTGCTGGTCGAGCCCCACGACGTCACCGACGAGCACGGCACCGTGCGCCTCGCGGCCATCGCGACGTACGGCGAGACCCGGCACACGCTGGTCGACCGCAGCCGCTACACCGGCCCCTACCTCCCCGGCTACGTCGCGCGGACGTCGACGTACGCCAAGCGCGAGGGCGCCCCGAAGCGGTTGTTCCAGGCGCTCGACCACGTCGTCGGCAACGTCGAGCTCGGTCGGATGGACGAGTGGGTCGGCTTCTACCACCGCGTCATGGGGTTCACCGACATGGCGGAGTTCATCGGCGACGACATCGCCACCGACTACTCGGCCCTGATGAGCAAGGTCGTCGCGAACGGCAACCACCGGGTGAAGTTCCCGCTCAACGAGCCGGCGGTGGCGCAGAAGAAGAGCCAGATCGACGAGTACCTCGAGTTCTACGGCGGCCCCGGCGCCCAGCACCTCGCCCTCGCCACCAACGACATCCTCACCACCGTCGACGCGCTCCGTGCCGAGGGCATCGAGTTCCTCGCGACGCCGGACTCGTACTACGAGGACCCCGAGCTGCGGGCCCGCATCGGCGAGGTGCGGGTGCCGATCGAAGAGCTGCAGTCGCGCGGGATCCTCGTCGACCGCGACGAGGACGGCTACCTGCTGCAGATCTTCACCAAGCCCATCGGTGACCGGCCGACGGTCTTCTTCGAGCTGATCGAGCGCCACGGCTCGCTGGGCTTCGGCAAGGGCAACTTCAAGGCGCTCTTCGAGGCCATCGAGCGCGAGCAGGCCAAGCGCGGCAACTTCTGATCCAGCCGGGTCGCGCCGCACGTCCTGGGGGGCGAGCGGCGCGACCTGTGCGCGCCTCACGCGGGCAGCTCGGAGCGGAGCCAGGTCTCGAGGTGTGACCGGTCGGCTCTCGTCGGGGGTGGTGGGCTGGGCGGTCTGCCGGGTGGTTGGGGTCGGTGCCCGCGGTAGGTGTGGCCGGTGGGGGTCAGGGTGAGGACGCTGCCGTCGAACCTTGCCTGTTGCTGGAGGTGGGCTGCTTCCTTGGCGTGGTTGCAGGCTTCGCAGAGGCCTTGGGCGTTGGCGGCGGTGGTGGGGCCGTGGTCGGTGGCTCGGAGGATGTGGTCGAGGTGGCGGATGGGGGCGTCGCACCAGGGGGTGCGGCATCTCTGGTCTCTGAGGACGAGGAGCTTGCGGAGCTGGCCGGTGAAGGTGCGCCGGCGTGAGTCCATGGCGACGAGGTCGCTGCGCTGGGGGTCGGTGTAGAGCCGGCGCAGGTAGACCTCGGCGGCGTCGCGGACGAGGCCGCGGGCGTGGTCGGCGGGGATGGTGGCCTGCAGGCCGGTGTCGGTGACGACCTGCGCGGGTTCGTGGTGCGCGGCCGGGTCGTCGGACCCGAGCAGGGCGGCGTCGGTCATGACGAGGGTGACCTCGACCGTCGACTCCGTCGGCTTCCGGCCGAGCAGGCGGGCGACGAGCTCGTCGGCCATCACCTCACCCCGTGCTCGTCCATCGCTCTGGGCGCGGGCGGTGTCGGCGGTGCGGCACAGTTCGGCCCACACGCTGATCCCGTCGACGACGGGCAGCACCGCAGATAGCCGGGCCATGCCGTCGGGGGCGGGTCGCACCGAGACCCGGCGTTGCGTGACCGCAGCCGCGTTGCGGCGGACCGCGGCGGCGGGGTCGAGACGTTGCCCGATGAGCCGGGCCTCGGCCTCCGCCCCGCGGTCGGACAAGGCACCGATCCCTCCGGGGCGCTGCCTGAGCTCGGCGTCGACTGCCGCGCGGTCCTCACGCGAGAGCAGCATGGTCTCCCTCGCGATGGAGAACGCCCGGAGCTCGCTGGTCTCGCCGGCGGCGAGGGCGTCGTGGGTGTGGGGCAGCTCGGCCAGCGCGTGGGCGAACCCCACGAACCGGCGGGCCTTGAACGGCGACTGTCTCGTGGCGAGCCCCACCTGCACGGCGATCCCGTCACCCCGGCCGGCTGCGCGTTCGTGGTCGGCGAACGCGACGGTCGCCCTGGCCTGGCACGCTGCGGCTGCACCCTTGAGGCGTTCGCAGGCAGCGAGCAGATCGACAAGTGCCTCGGGTGGAAGGTGGCCGACGTCCTCCGTGCCGAGGCGCGTCACCAGGGTGGTGGCGGCGTCGGTGAGGGTGTCGATCATGTGTTCGATTCTACCTGCCACTGCTGACAAGGTGCGGGTTGTGCACAGGGCCGCGTGCGGGTTGCGGGGTCTCGAGGCTCCTCGCCCGGGGGCTCGTCGCACCTCGACCACCCCAGTTCCGCGCTCCGGTGGTCGAGGTGCGAGGAGCGCAAGCGACGAGCCTCGAGACCCGGCGAGACGACTGGCGCGGCCCTTCGAGACGGTCGCTGCGCGACCTCCTCAGGGAGCAAGAGGCCGGTCGCTGCGCGACCTCCTCAGGGAGCAAGGGCGGTGCGTTCGTCGTACGGGGTCTCGAGGCTCCTCGCCCGGGGGCTCGTCGCACCTCGACCACCCATGCGGCGCCTTCCGGTGGTCGAGCCTTAAGACCCGGCGAGACAACTGGCGCGGCCCTTCGAGACGGTCGCTGTGCGACCTCCTCAGGGAGCGAGGGGACGGTCGCTGCGCGACGTACTTGGGGGACAGAGGCGGTGCGTTCGTCGGACGGGGTCTCGAAGCTCCTCGCCGAGGAGCGCAGGGAGCACGGGGTGGTCGGGGGTGGGCGGGCCCCTAGGGTGCTGCGGTGAGCGAGACGAGCGAGCAGGTCCCGTGGTGGCACAGCGGCGTGGTCTACCAGGTCTACCCGAGGAGCTTCGCCGACTCCGACGGCGACGGGGTGGGTGACCTCGGCGGGATCATCGCCCACCTCGACCACCTGCAGCGGCTGGGCGTGGACGCCGTGTGGCTCAGCCCGGTCTACGCCTCGCCGATGGTCGACATGGGCTACGACATCAGTGACTACCAGTCGATCGCACCGGAGTTCGGCGACCTCGCCCAGATGGACGAGCTCATCGAGCAGGCGCACGCCCGCGGCATCCGGATCGTCATGGACCTGGTGGTCAACCACACCAGCGACCAGCACCCGTGGTTCGTCGAGAGCCGCTCGAGCACCGACAACCCCAAGCGCGACTGGTACTGGTGGCGCTCGCCACGGGAGGGCGCGGAGCCGACCACCTGGCAGTCGTTCTTCTCCGGCCCGGCCTGGACGCTCGACGAGGCGACGGGGGAGTACTACCTCCACCTGTTCGCCCCCGAGCAGCCTGACCTCAACTGGGAGAACCCCGAGGTCCGCGAGGCCGTCTACGCGATGATGCGGTGGTGGCTCGACCGCGGGGTCGACGGCTTCCGCATGGACGTCATCAACATGATCTCCAAGCGCCTGGTCGACGGCGAGCCGCAGGACGGTCCGACCGGTGCGCTCGACGGGGGCGTGGCGAGCCAGTCGCTCAACGGCCCGCGCGTGCACGAGTTCCTCGCCGAGATGCGGCGCGAGGTGTTCGAGGGCCGGACGACGGCCTTCGGCGAGACCCCGGTGACGATCGGCGAGACCCCCGTGACGACGGTCGAGCACGGCCGGCTCTACACCGACCCGCGCCGCGGCGAGCTCGACATGGTCTTCACCTTCGAGCACGTCGACCTCGACGGCGGGCCGGGCGGCAAGTGGGACGTCGTGCCCGTGCCGCTCCCGACGCTGAAGGCGACCCTGGCCGGCTGGCAGGAGGGGCTCGAGGGGGTCGGCTGGAACAGCCTCTACTGGAGCAACCACGACCAGCCCCGCGTCGTGAGCCGGTACGGCGACGACAGCCCCCAGCACCGCGTCGCGTCGGCCACCGCGCTCGCGACCGTGCTGCACCTGCACCGCGGCACCGCCTTCGTCTACCAGGGCGAGGAGATCGGCATGGGCAACGCCCCGTGGGCCTCGGTCGACGACTTCCGCGACCTCGAGTCTGTCAACCACTTCCACCAGGCGGTGGCCGGGGGCGCCGACCCCGAGCGGGTGATGGCGGCACTGCGACGCAAGAGCCGCGACAACGCCCGCACGCCGGTGCAGTGGGACGACTCGCCCCACGCCGGCTTCACCACGGGCGAGCCCTGGCTGCCGGTCAACCCCGACCACGCCGGCGGCGTCACCGTCGACGCCCAGGAGGACGACACCGCCTCGGTGCTGGCGCACTACCGCCGCGTGATCGCGCTGCGGCACGACGACCCCGTCGTCGCGCACGGCGACTTCACCCTGCTGCTGCCCGAGCACGAGCAGCTGTGGGCCTTCACGCGCAGTCACCAGGGCGCGACCCTCACCGTCGTCGCCAACCTCTCGGGCGAGACGGTCGACCCGGTCGCCGCGGGCGTGCCGCTGGCCGACGTCGGGGCCGTGGTGCTCGACAACGAGGGCGGCGCGACGAGCGCGACCGCCCCGCTCGGACCGTGGGCGGCGCGGGTGTTGCGCTCCTGATGCGCGCCGTCCGCTACACGGCGTACGGCGAGGACCCCGAGGTCGTCGAGGTCCCGGCCCCCGACTGCCCGCCCGACGGGGTGCTGGTGCAGGTCGAGGCGACGGGCGTGTGCCGTTCCGACTGGCACGCCTGGCGCGGCTACGACCCGGTGCCGCTGCCGATGGTGCCCGGGCACGAGTACGCCGGCACCGTCGCCGCGGTCGGCGACACGGTGAGCGGCTGGTCGGTCGGCGAGCGGGTCGTGGTGCCGTTCGTGCTCGGCTGCGGGCGCTGCGCCTTCTGCCGGGCGGGCGAGCAGCAGGTCTGCCCCGACCAGCAGCAGCCCGGCTTCACCCGCGACGGCTCGTGGGCCGAGCTGGTCGCCGTGCCGGCCGCCGAGGCCAACCTGGTGCGGCTGCCCGAGGCGGTCGACCCGGTCGCCGCCGCCGCGCTGGGTTGCCGGGTCGCCACCGCCTTCCGCGCGGTGCACGTGCACGGCCGCCCTCGCGCCGGCGACTGGGTGGCGGTGCACGGCTGCGGCGGCGTCGGGCTCTCGGCGGTCATGGTCGCGCGGGCCCTGGGCGCCGTGGTGGTTGCCGTCGACCCCTCGTCGGAGGCCCGGGCGATGGCCGCGGCGCTCGGCGCGCACGTCGTGGTCGACCCGGCCGAGGGCGACCCCGCCGAGCACGTCCGCGAGCTCAGCGGCGGTGGCGCCCACGTCTCGCTGGAGTGCGTCGGCCTCCCGGTGACCGCCGCAGCGTCGGTGTCGTGCCTGCGCCCGCGCGGCCGGCACGTGCAGGTGGGCCTGCTGCTCGGCGAGCACGCCCGGTCGCTGCCGATGGACGTCGTGGTCGCCCGCGAGCTCGAGGTGCTCGGCTCCCACGGCATGCCCGCCGGGGGGTACGTCGACCTCCTCGCCGCCGTCACCGACGGTCGGCTCGACCCGGCACGGCTCGTGACCCGCACCCGCGACCTGGCGGAGGCCCCGGCCGCCCTGCGGGAGCTCGACGCCCCGGCGCTGACTCCGGGCGTGACCGTGCTGACGCCGTAAGCCGTCGAAAACCCCGTGTCCGGGCGACCCGCGAGTTCATACTGCCGTCATGGGTGACCTGGCGCTGGTCGCACGACGACTCGTGGTCTGGGTGCCGCTCTACCTGCTCGCCGGGGTCGCCGGTCGGCTGACGATCATCGACGGCGGCGCGATGAGCCTGGTGTGGCCCGCCGCGGGCATCGCGATGCTGTGGCTCGCCAGCGCGACCCGCCGCACCGTGGTCGTCGACGTCGTGGTCCTCGCGGCCTGCATCTTCGGTGTCAACAGCGTCACCGGCGCCCCACCGTCGCTGGCGACGGTCTTCATGGTCTCCGCCCTGGTCCAGGTCGCCGTCGTGGTCGCGCTGGTGCGCCGGCTGCGCCCCGGGCTCTTCCTCTTCGGCGGCACCGACCCGGTCAGCTCGCTGCGCGACCTCGGGTGCTTCGTCGCCGCGGCGGTGACGGGGGCCGCGGTGGGGGCGGTGCTCGGCGTGCTCGGTCTCCTGGTGGTCGGGACCGTCCCGGTCTCGCCCGCGAGCCTGGTGGTGTGGTGGGGACGCAACAGCGCCGGCACCGTGGTGCTGGGGCTGCTCGGGCTGCTGCTCCTGCACCGGGCGGCGGTCGTCACGGGGGGCGTGCCGGCGCCGCGTGCACCCGTCGTACGCCGCTCCTGGTGGGAGGTCGCGCTGCTGTGGGCGGTCACGGGGGCGCTGCTCGGGCTGGTCTTCGGCCGTGCCGACGTGCTGCCGGTCAGCTTCCTGCTGCTCTTCACGACGGTGCTGGTGGCGGTCAGGCTGGGTCCGCTGGCCGTCACGACGCACGCGCTCGCGCTGGGCGCGGGCGCGATGGTCTTCACGATCGCCGGCCGCGGGCCGTTCGCCGGCGTCGCCGACCTGCCCGAGCGCGCCCTGGTCGCGCAGCTGTTCGTCGTGATGACGGTCGTGACCGGACTGGTGCTGACCTTCAGCCGGATCGAGCGCGACGAGGCGACGGCCGGGCTCGCCGAGCTGCAGCGCGAGACCGCCGAACGCGCCCGGCTCTTCGGCACGGTGCTCGAGCACCTGCAGGAGGGCCTCAACGTCATCACGGCCGACGGACGCGTCCTGGTCACCAACCCGGCCGGCGAGCGGCTCCTCGGTCGCGACGTCGACGCGGAGCTCGACCCGGAGACGCTCGGGCGTGCCTACGGGCTCAGCGCCCTCGATGGACAGCCGCTGGCCGCGCAGGACGTGCCCTACGTCCGTGCTGTGGCCGGCGAGAGCTTCACCCAGGACTACCTCCTCAGCCGCCCGGGCGATCCCGAGACCCGCGTCCTCGAGGTGACGGGCGGCCCCCTGCCCGACACCGAGGTGGGCGAGGTCCGCCAGGCGGTGATCACCTACCGCGACGTGACCGCGCTGCGCCACGACCGCGACGCCCTCGCGACGTTCGCGGGCGTGGTCGCGCACGACCTGAAGCGGCCGCTGACGGTGATCACCGGGTGGACCGACGCGCTCGCGGAGGACCTCGCCGACGGCACCCTCGACCGCGAGGCCGGCCTGGGGATGCTCCAGCGGGTGACGGCGTCGGCCGAGCAGATGCGGAGCCTGCTCGACGACCTGCTGTACTACACCGTGGTGCGCGACGCCAAGGTCCGGCTCGAGCCCGTCGACGTCTCGGCCGTCGCCGAGGCGGCCGCCGAGGTGCTGCGCGCCGGCGAGTCCGCACCACGCATCGCCGTCGAGCCCGGTCTGGCCGCCCGTGCCGACCCGGTGCTGCTGCGGCAGGTGCTCGACAACCTGCTCGGCAACGCCGTGAAGTACGTCGGCCCGGGCGTGCGACCGCGGGTGGTCGTCGACGGCCGGGTCGAGGACGGGTGCCTGGTGCTCGGTGTCGCCGACAACGGCATCGGGGTGCCGGAGGCGCAGCGCGAGCGGGTCTTCGACACCTTCCACCGGGCCCACGGCGAGGCCTACCGCGGCACCGGCCTGGGCCTCGCCATCGTGCGCCGGGCGGTCGAGCGCTGCGGCGGCAGCGTGCGGCTCGAGGGCGCGCCGGGCGGCGGCTCCCGCTTCGAGGTGCGGCTGCCGGCGGTCGGCTGACCCCCCGGTCCCGGTGGGGCAGGTCGTGTCGACAGGGGTGCTCGGGGTACGAAGGACGTGTCGGTCGTCACACGTGACGGCCCGGGACCCGGACGGAGGACCCGTGCGCATCCAGATCGCGTCGGTGGTCGACGCCGTGGTGCTGATCTCGAGCGGTGTCGCCGCGGTCGCCGCCCTCGGCGTGCGCACGGTGCGACGTACGCCTCACGACGGGGCAGTGGTCGCCGTCACCCCCGAGGGGTAGCGTTCGCGCACACCAGGGAGGTGGGTGCGGGTGCCGGAAGCAGCTGACCAGCAGGTCGTGCCGGTCTTCTTCCTGTCCGACAGCACCGGCATCAGCGCCGAGACCATGGGCAACGCCCTGCTGCTGCAGTTCCCCGACGTGGCCTTCGACCGCACCCTCATCCCCTTCATCTCCTCCGTCGAGGACGCCCGCGCCGTCGTCGAGCAGATCGACGCCGTCGTCGACTCCGGCGTCACGCCGCTCGCCTTCACCACCGCCGCCGAGGACTCCGTGCGCGAGGAGCTGCACAAGACCAAGGCGCCGCTGATCGACTTCTTCGAGCTGCACATGGGCCCCGTCGAGGCCGCCCTCGGGCGCCGCGGCATGCGGCAGCCCGCGCGACTCCACGGCGTCGGCGACATCAAGCGCTACAACAACCGGATGGCCGCGATCGAGTTCACGATCGAGCACGACGACGGCCAGAGCCTGCGGATGCTCGACAAGGCCGACGTCGTGCTGCTCGCGCCGTCGCGCTGCGGCAAGACGCCGACCAGCATGTACCTCGCGCTGCAGCACGGCCTCTTCGTCGCCAACTACCCGCTCGTCGACGAGGACCTCGAGACCGACGAGCTGCCCGCGCCCGTGCGCGACTACGCCGAGCGGTGCTTCGGGCTGGTCACCAACGTCGACCGCCTCAGCCGCGTGCGCGGCGAGCGCCGTCCGGGCTCGCGCTACTGCTCGCCCGAGCAGTGCCGCTGGGAGCTGCGGCGCGCCGGCCAGATCTACGCGACGCACGAGATCCCCACCATCGACACCTCCTCCCGCTCGGTGGAGGAGATCTCGGCCGTGATCATCCAGCACCTCGTACGCCGCTCCGGCCGCGCACCCGTCGCCCGTCCCCGTTCCTGACACCAGCCCCGAGGAGACCCATGTCCGAGATCGCCCCGCCGAACGCCGTCCGCTGGTTCGCCGACCTGGGCATGTCCGACCTCGAGCAGGTCGGCGGCAAGAACGCCTCCCTCGGCGAGATGGTCAGCCAGCTGGCCGACCTCGGCGTCACGGTGCCGGGCGGGTTCGCGACCACCGCCGAGGCCTTCGGGCGCTTCCTCGAGGCCGGCGGCCTCGGCCAGCGCATCGTCGAGCGGATGGAGGGCCTCGACGTCGACGACACCCGCGCGCTCGCCGAGGCGGGCCGCGAGATCCGGGGCTGGATCAACGACCACGACTTCCCCGACGACCTCGAGTCGGCCGTGCGCGAGGCGTTCGAGACGCTCGTGCAGGAGTCGGCCGGCGGCGAGCAGGAGCCGTCGTTCGCCGTACGCTCCTCGGCCACCGCCGAGGACCTCCCCGACGCGTCGTTCGCCGGGCAGCAGGAGACCTTCCTCAACGTCCGCGGCATCGAGGCGGTGCTGCAGTCGATCCGCGAGGTCTACGCCTCGCTCTACAACGACCGCGCCATCAGCTACCGCGTGCACCACGGCTTCGAGCACGCCGAGGTCGGGATCTCGGCGGGCGTGCAGAAGATGGTGCGATCCGACATCGGCTCCTCCGGCGTCATGTTCACCATGGACACCGAGTCGGGCTTCCGCGACGCCGTCTTCATCACCTCGGCCTGGGGGCTCGGCGAGGGCGTCGTGCAGGGGGCGGTCAACCCCGACGAGTTCTACGTCTACAAGCAGGCCCTCGAGGCCGGGCGCCCCGCCATCCTCAAGCGCACCGTCGGCGGCAAGGCCACCAAGATGGTCTACACCGAGGACACCACCGTCGGCCGCACCACCGAGTTCGTCGACGTCGAGCCCGAGCAGAGCCGGCTGCTGAGCCTCACCGACGACGACGTCGAGGAGCTGGCCCGGCACGCGGTCACCATCGAGAAGCACTACGGGCGCCCGATGGACATCGAGTGGGGCAAGGACGGCGTCGACGGCAGGCTCTACATCCTCCAGGCGCGCCCCGAGACGGTGCAGTCGCGCAACGCGGGGGTGCTCGAGCGCTTCAAGATCGACCGCTTGGTGACCCAGGGCGCCGACGTCGTGGTGGAGGGCCGCGCCATCGGTCAGAAGATCGGCGCCGGCGCCGTCCGTGTTCTGACCTCGGTCGACCAGATGCACGAGTTCGAGCCCGGCGAGGTGCTCGTCGCCGACATGACCGACCCCGACTGGGAGCCGATCATGAAGCGCGCCTCCGCCATCGTCACCAACCGCGGCGGCCGCACCTGCCACGCCGCGATCATCGCCCGCGAGCTCGGCATCCCCGCCGTCGTCGGCACCCGGAGCGGCACGAAGGAGCTCGCCGACGGCCGCGAGGTCACCGTCTCGTGCGCCGAGGGCGACACCGGCCTGGTCTACGACGGCGTCCTCGACTTCGAGGTCGAGCGGACCGAGCTCGACTCCATGCCCGAGGTCGGCGTCAAGATCATGATGAACGTCGGCACGCCCGAGCAGGCCTTCGCCTTCTCGCGGCTCCCGCACAAGGGCGTCGGCCTGGCCCGCCTCGAGTTCATCATCAACCGCCAGATCGGCATCCACCCCCGCGCGCTGCTCGAGCTCGAGGCCGGCGGGTCGGAGATGCCCGGCGACCTGAAGGACGAGGTCGAGGAGCTGATCGCGGCGTACGACTCGCCGCGCGACTTCTTCGTCAAGCGCGTCGCCGAGGGCGTCTCGACCATCGCCGCGGCCTTCGCGCCCGAGCCCGTCATCGTGCGGATGAGCGACTTCAAGTCCAACGAGTACGCCAACCTCGTCGGCGGGCCCCGCTTCGAGCCCGACGAGGAGAACCCGATGATCGGCTACCGCGGCGCCTCGCGGTACCTCTCCGAGGACTTCGCCGAGTGCTTCGCCCTCGAGGCCGCCGCCCTGCGCCACGTGCGCGAGGAGATGGGCCTGACCAACGTCAAGATCATGATCCCGTTCGTCCGCACCGTCGCCGAGGCCGAGGGCGTCATCGCGCTCCTCGCCGAGCACGGCCTCGAGCGCGGCAAGGACGACCTGCAGGTCGTGATGATGTGCGAGGTCCCGTCCAACGCCGTGATCCCCGAGCAGTTCCTCGAGCACTTCGACGGCTTCTCCATCGGCTCCAACGACCTCACCCAGCTGACCCTGGGCGTCGACCGCGACTCCGGCCTGGTGGCGTCGTCGTTCGACGAGCGCGACCCGGCGGTCAAGGTCATGCTCGAGCGCGCCATCAAGGCGTGCCGCGACGCCGGCAAGTACGTCGGCATCTGCGGCCAGGGCCCCTCCGACCACCCCGACCTCGCCGAGTGGCTGCTCGAGCAGGGCATCGAGTCGATGAGCCTCAACCCCGACACCGTCGTCGACACCTGGCTGCGCCTCGCCAAGGTCCAGCCCGGGGGGTGAGGCCTCCTGCCGCTCCCTGAGGAGGTTGCGCAGCAACCGTCTCGAAGGGCCGTCCACCCGCCCGACCCGCCGGCCACCGCGGCGCCCCCTCCGCCGCAGGCGGAGCGGGGCCCGGGGCCTCCGGGGAGAGCGTGGATGGGACTGGCCCCCGGCTCGCGAGGGACGAGCGAGGCGGGTGGTTGCGACCCCCGGAGAGTCCCGGGCCCCGCGCAGCCGGAGGCGGAGCCCCACGCCGGGGCGGCCGGCACCACCGGACCCGCCCCTTCGTGGCTCGCTGCGCTCGCACCTCAGGGAGCGGTGGGGCGACGCGCTCGCACCTCAGGGAGCGGTGGGGCGACGCGGTCGCGCCTCAGGGAGCGGGGGGGCGACGCGGTCTCACCTCAGGGGGCGGAGAGGGCGAGCGCCTCGTCGAGGGTGACGACCTGCACCTGGGGGGCGAAGGCGCCGAGGACCTGGAGGGTGGCGGCGTGGACCTCGGCCGTGCCGCCGGCGCAGGCGTCGGCGACGAGGCGGACGCGCACGCCTGCGTCGCTGGCGGCCAGGGCCGTCGCGAGCACGCAGCACTCGGTGGCGACCCCGCACAGCACGACCGTCGACGGGTCACCCAGCGCTGAGCGGGCCCCGGTCGTCCACTTGCCCATCGTGGGGGCGTCGACGACGACCGGGTCGTGCCGCAGCACCTCGGGGACGAGCTCCCACAGGTGCTGCGAGGCGGGGTCCTGGGCGAACGGGAACGCCTCGTAGTAGTCGCGCCACGACCCCGTCGGGTCGTCGTGCGGCACGAAGCGGGTCGCGACCGCGCGGGCGCCGTACGCCCTGAGCAGCCGCTCGGTCGCGGCGCTGACCTGGGTGAACGCCGGGACGTGCCACGGGCTGTCGGGGTCGGCGAAGACCCGCTGCAGGTCGATCGCGAGGAGGCCGGTCGTCGCCACGCCCCGATCGTCGCAGATGCGCCTTGCCGCGTCGTTCATCTTTCATCTACCTCAAAAACCTCAACACCGACCTAGACACCTTGTTGAAGTTCTGTCATGGTCAACCCATCGCTCCTTTCGACCCCAGTCCTACAAACGGCCGGGGGCGGCGCACTTCCAGACAGGTAGACATCCCGATGCAGACCCTGGTGAACGTTTCTCGTCGCTCTTCCGAAGACCACCGTCGCAACCGCACGCGTGAGCTCTTCACCGCCATCCCCGAGCTCTCCCCCGTCGACCGCGAGGCCGCGGTCGACGAGGTCGTCCGGCTCAACATGCCCGTCGCCGAGCGGGTCGCGGCTCGCTTCGCCCGCCGCGGCATCCCCGAGGACGACCTGCGCCAGGTGGCCTACCTGGCCCTGACCCGCGCGGCGCAGAAGTACGACGCCGAGCGCGCCGGCAGCGACTTCCTGTCGTACGCCGTGCCGACCATGCGCGGCGAGGTCCGCAAGTACTTCCGCGACCACGGCTGGATGGTCCGCCCGACCCGTCGGGTGCAGGAGATCCAGGCCCGCGCCAACAAGTCGCGCGAGAGCCTCACCTCCGAGCTCGGTCGCACGCCCACGATCGCCGAGCTGGCCGAGCACCTCGGCGAGCCGGCCGAGGACGTCAGGGAGGCGATGGCGGCCGACGGCTGCTTCGCCCCGACCTCGCTCGACGCCCCGGTGGGCAGCGACTCCGACGAGGGCCTGTCGCCGCTGGGCACGACCCTCGGGGCCGACGACGACGGCATGCTCGCCGCCGAGGCCCGCGCCTCGGTGCAGCCGCTGCTGCGCAACCTGGCCGAGCGCGACCGCCTCATCGTGGCGCTGCGCTTCTACGAGGGCCTGACCCAGCGCGAGATCGCCGAGCGCATCGGGGTCACGCAGATGCAGGTCTCGCGGCTGCTGGCCCGCATCCTCGGCCAGATGCGCGCCTCGCTGGAGTCGTCGACCAGGACCCACACGGCGGCCTGACGCCCGGGTGCCAGACTCTGGCCCCATGAGCGACTCCACGGATGCGGGTCTCCCCGCCGGCATGGACAGCAGCGGCCCGTTCGTCGAGCACCTCGGCCTGCAGATGACCGAGGTGTCCGGCGAGCGGGTCGTCGGCACCTGGACGGCCGCGACCAGGCACCACCAGCCCTACGGGATCGTCCACGGCGGCGTGCACTGCAGCGTCGTCGAGACGCTCGCCAGCGTCGGTGCGGCCGTGTGGCTGGGCGAGCGGGGCCAGGTCGTCGGGGTCAGCAACACCACCGACTTCTACCGCGCGGTGCGCGAGGGTGACCTGACCTCGGTCGCGACGCCCGTGCACCAGGGCCGCAGCCAGCAGACCTGGGTCGTGGAGACCCACGACGAGCGCGGCAAGCTCGTCGCCCGCGGTCAGGTGCGGCTGCAGAACCTCGACAGCGTCCGGTGAGGCTCGACGCCGTCATCTGGGACATGGACGGCACGCTGGTCGACTCCGCCGCCGTGGTGCCGGCCGCCTTCGTCGAGACCGTACGCCGCCTCGGCGGACCGCCGGTCACGCCCGAGCGGGTCGTCGAGCTCTACCGCGTCGGGCGCCCGATGGAGATGCTCGGCATCATGCTGGACCGCGTCGGCACGCAGGACGACGAGGAACTCTACCACCGGGTGCTCGCCGAGTCCGGTGACGACGTCGTGGTGCACGACGGCGTCGCCGACGCGCTCGTCGCGCTCGTCGACCGGGGCCTGCGGGTCGCGGTCTTCACCGGCAACTCCCGTCCCGCCGCCGAGACGATCCTCGCGGCCACGGGCCTCCGTGACCGCTTCGAGCTGGTCGTGGGCGGCGACGAGGTCGAGCACGCCAAGCCGGCGCCTGACGGGGTGCTCGAGGCCGCCGCGCGGCTGGGCCTGCCGCCGGCCTCGTGTGCCTACGTCGGCGACTCCCCGCTCGACGTCGCCGCCGGCGCCGCGGCGGGGGCGTACGCCGTGGCGGCGGGCTGGGGCCACCTCTTCGACGCCGGGCGCGACCTCGAGCACGCCGACGCCGTCGCCCGCACCCCGGCCGAGGTCGTGGCGCTGCTGGGCTGACGCCCGGCCCGGATGGCGCGGGCGGGTGGCGTCGGGGAGGCTGGGGTCATGACGGTCGAGCTGGTGGAGGTCGGTCCGCGCGACGGGCTGCAGAACGAGGCGCGCACGCTGCCGGTCGAGACCCGGGTGCGGCTGGTCAACCGGCTGCTCGACCTGGGGGTGCGCCGCATCGAGACGGTGAGCTTCGTGCGTCCCGACCGCGTGCCCCAGATGGCCGGCGCCGAGGAGGTGATGGCCGGGCTCGACGCCACGCCGCGCGAGGGCGTGTCGTTCATCGGGCTGGTGCTCAACCGCCGCGGCGCCGAGCGTGCCGTCGAGACGTCGTGCCACGAGCTCAACATGGTGGTGCCGGTGACCGACGAGTTCGCCCGTCGCAACCAGGGCGCTCCGACGGCGGCGCTGCTCGAGCAGGCCGCTGGTGCCGTCGAGGTGGCCCGCGGCGCGGGCCGCAGGGTGACGGTGACGTTGACGGTGGCCTTCGGCTGCCCCTTCGAGGGCGAGGTGCCGCTCGACCGGGTCGCGCAGGTGGTCGACCAGGTCAGCGACCTGGGTGTCGACGAGCTCGCCATCGCCGACACCATCGGCGTCGGGGTGCCGCCGCAGGTCCTCGAGCTCGGCGCGCTCGTCGACGAGCGGGTGCCGCGGCTGCGCTTCCACTTCCACAACACCCGCAACACGGGCTACGCCAATGCCTGGGCCGCGACCAGCGTGCGTCCCGACGTGGTGCTCGACGCCTCGATCGGCGGCTTCGGCGGCTGTCCCTTCGCGCCCGCCGCGACCGGCAACATCGCGACGGAGGACCTCGCCTACCTGCTGCGTCGCGGCGGCGTGCCGATGGCCGGGCCCGCCGAGCTCGACCTGGCGGCCGCCTCCGAGGTCGCGACCTGGCTCTCGGGCGAGCTCGACAGCCCGGTGCAGGGACTGCTCGCCAGGGCCGGCGACTTCCGCGGGGAGGGGCAGGCGTGAGCAGCGAGGTGGACTCGACCGCCCAGGGGCGTGCCGGCGTCGACGGACGCTCGGCCCGCGACGTGGACGTCGAGGTGCTGCGGCAGGTGTCGCGGCGGCTGCTGTGGCTGTCGGCGGCGATCGTCGACGCGGCCAACCGGCAGCGGCCGAACCCCAGCGGGGTCAAGGTCGGCGGGCACCAGTCGTCGTCGGCCTCGATGGTCGACATCTGCACCGCGCTGTGGTTCGCCGAGCTGACGGCGCACGACCGGGTCTCGGTCAAGCCGCACGCCTCCCCGGTGCTGCACGCGGTCAACTACCTGCTCGGCGACCTCGACCCGGCGTACCTCACGACGCTGCGGCAGAAGGGTGGGCTGCAGTCCTACCCCTCGCGCACCAAGGACCCCGACACCGTCGACTTCTCGACCGGCTCGGTCGGCATCGGGGCGACGGCGGCGCTGTGGGCGGCGATGTCGCACCGCTACGTGCGCAGCCAGTTCCCCGACGCGCCGCCCGCGGGCCGCTTCGTCAGCCTGCTCGGCGACGCCGAGCTCGACGAGGGCGCGATCTGGGAGGCCGTGGCCGACCCGCAGGTGGCCTCGCTCGGCGAGCTGCTGTGGGTGGTCGACCTCAACCGGCAGAGCCTCGACCGGGTGGTGCCCGACATCCAGATCCAGCGCCTGGCCGGCATGTTCGAGGCCGCCGGCTGGCAGGTCGTCACGCTGAAGTGGGGCCGGCTCATCTCCGCGCTCTTCGACCGCCCGGGAGGCGCCGAGCTCAAGAGCCGCCTCGAGGCGATGCCCAACGAGGAGTACCAGCGGATGCTCCGCGTCGACTCCGCCGAGATCGCCGAGCGCATCATGGGCTCGACGGGGTCCGAGGAGCTGCAGGAGCTGCTGCGGTCGGTCTCGCCGGCCCACCTCGCCGCCGCCGTGCGCGACCTCGGCGGCCACGACCTCGGCCTGCTCGTCGACACCTTCGCCGACGGCGTCGACGACCACCGGCCCACCGTCGTCTTCGCCTACACCGTCAAGGGCCGCGGGCTGCCGACCGAGGGCCACCCGAACAACCACTCCGTGCTGCTCAACGAGGCGCAGATGCTCGCGCTCGCCGACGACTGCGGCACCAGCCTCGACGACCCGTGGGTCGGGTTCGACCCCGACGGCCCGGCGGGTCGGCTGTGCGCCGCCCGCGGCGAGGCGCTGCGTCGTACGCCGGTGGCGCCGACGGGCCGGCTGACGGTCCCGGTCGAGCTGGGCCACCCGCACCGCAAGCCGGTCTCGACGCAGGCGGTGCTCGGGCGGTTGCTGTCCGACCTGGTGCGCGACGCCCCCGAGGTGGCCGCGCGCACCGTGACCTGCAGCCCCGATGTCGCGTCGTCGACCAACCTCGGCGGCTGGATCAACAAGACCGGCGTGTGGTCGGTGACCGAGCGGCACGACTGGTTCGCCGACGACGCCGAGCGGGTGCTGCGCTGGGCGGAGTCGCAGAGCGGCCAGCACATCGAGCTCGGCATCGCCGAGGTCAACACCGTCGGCCTGCTCGGCGAGCTCGGCGCGACCTGGTCGCGCTGGGGCGAGCGGCTGATCCCGATCGCCACCTTCTACGACCCGTTCGTGGGGCGCGCGCTCGAGCCGTGGAGCTTCGGGATGTACGCCGGCGGCCAGTCGATCCTGGTCGGCACGCCGTCGGGGGTGACGCTCTCGCCGGAGGGCGGGGCCCACCAGTCGGTGACGACGCCGAGCATCGGGCTCGAGCAGCCCGGCTGCGTCGCGTGGGAGCCGGCCTTCGCGCAGGACCTCGAGTGGTGCTTCCTGCACGCGATGGACTCCGTCGGTCGCGAGGGCGGCCACTCGGCGTACTTCCGGCTCTCCACCCGCCCCGTCGACCCCGCGCTCGCCCGGGTGCCGGAGGACGCCACGCTGCGCGAGCGTCGCCGCCGCCATGCCGTCTCGGGCGGCTACCGCCTGACCAGCCACGACCCGGCGACCGAGCAGGTGACCCTGGTCGGGGTGGGGGCGGCGATGCCGGAGGTGCTGGCCGCGGCCGAGTGGCTGGGGGAGCAGGGCGTGGTGGCCGGCGTGGTCTGCCTGACCAGCCCCGACCTGGTGTTCCGATCCTTCCAGCAGCGCGGCTCGCGCACCGCGGGCGGCTCCGACGTGCTCGACCTGCTGCTGCCGGCGCGGCACCCGGTGCCGCTGGTGACGGTGCTCGACGGCCACCCGCACACGCTGTCGTTCCTGGCGGGCGCGCGCGGCGACCGGATCCGCTGCCTCGGCGTCAGCGAGTTCGGGCAGTCGTCCGACCTCGCCGACGCCCACGCCCTGCACGGCCTCGACGCGGGCTCGGTGGCCGGGGCGGCGCTCGACCTGCTGGGTCGCGGCTGAGCCCGTCCATCACAGGTCAGGCCGGTCGTCCGGAGCCCTCGTCGATCGGCCGGATGTTGGTCCAGCCGGTGTAGCCGCGCTCCTCGAGCAGCTCGAGGAGCCGAGCCGCGGCGGGGAAGGCAGCGACGAAGGCATCGTCGAGCAGCTGCACCAGGTCGTCGGTGAGCCACGTGTCGTCGACCGGGGTGTCGGCCACCGCCTCCTCGGCGGTGCGGCCGAGCTCGACGATGAAGCGCACCACCATGTCGGCGTACGTCGGCAACCTCGGGTCGTCGGGGCCGCAGGTGAAGAGGTCCTCGAGGTCGCGGTACAGCTGCTGCACCACCGGGTCCTCGATCTGGCGCCGCTTGACCGCCATCATCGTGCCCACCGCCTCGGGCGCTCGGGCGGCGACCAGGATCCAGCTGTCGCGCTCGACCTCGACGACGCGGGGCGACAGCCCGAGCTCGCGGACGCGCTCGAGGTAGTCGACGACCTCGGGTGGCAGCACGAGCCGCTCGCCGGACGCGAGGCGGGCGATCGCGCGCCGCTGGCGCTGTCGCTCCGCGACCTCCGCGGCGAGACGACGCTCGATCTCGTCGACCGCAGCCTCGAAGGCCTGCGTGTCGGCCCGCAGCAGCTCGTGGACGCGTCCGAGGGGCACTCCGGCCTCGGCCAGCACGCGGATCTTGACCAGCTCGACGACCGCGCCGGCGTCGTAGCGCCGGTAGCCGGAGTGGTCCTTGTCCGGCTCCGACAGCAGGCCGATCGCGTGGTAGTGGCGCACGGCCCGGGTCGTGCAGCCGGCATGGGCCGCGAGCTGTCCGATCGTCAGCACTGCCTCGTCACCACCTCTCGCGCGGGAGCCGGGCCTCGCCGCGGCTCAGGACATCTTCCGACGGTAGAGCCGGACGGCGACAGCGCACGCCACGACCAGCAGTGCCAGCAGCCACACGACCGCCACGGCCGCCTCTGACCCGGGCGAGCGTCCCGCCAGCAGGTCGCGCAGGGTGTCGACGACCGGGGTGACCGGTTGGTGCTCGGCGAAGGCGCGCAGCGGTCCCGGCATGCCGTCGGTCGGGACGAAGGCCGAGCTGACGAACGGCAGGAAGACCAGCGGGGTCGAGAACCCGGTGACGCCGTCGGCGCTGCTCGCGGTCAGGCCGGGGATCACCGCCACCCAGGTCAGCGCCAGGGTCAGCAGGAGCAGCAGCCCGGCCACGGCGAGCCACTGCCCGGCATCGGCCTCGGGCCGGAACCCGACGAGTAAGCCGACGGCGACGACGAGCACGAGCGAGACTGAGTTGGCCAGCACCGAGGTGAGCACGTGGCCCCACAGCAACGAGGTGCGCGCCACCGGCATCGAGGCGAACCGCTCGACGATGCCGCCGGACACGTCGAGGAACAGCCGGTAGGCGGTGTAGGCGATGCCCGAGGCGATGGTGACGACGAGGATGCCGGGAAGCAGGTAGTCGACGTAGCGGCCCGGTCCTGCGTCCAGTGCGCCCCCGAGGACGTAGACGAACATCAGCATCATCGCGACCGGCGTGAGCGCCGTGGTCACGATGGTGTCGGGGCTGCGCAGCACGTGACGCATCGAGCGTCCGAGCATGGCCCGCGAGTTGTCGAGGAGCAGCGACGTCGTCACGAGGTCACCCCCCGACCGACCACCGCGAGGAAGACATCCTCCAGGCTGGGGCGCTTCTCGACGTGCTCGACCCGCGCCGAGGGGAGCAGCGACCGGAGGTCGTCGAGCGTGCCCTCGGTGATCACGCGGCCCTCGTGGAGGATCGAGATCCGGTCGGCGACCTGCTCGGCCTCCTCGAGGTACTGCGTGGTGAGCAGCACCGTGGTGCCGCTCTCGGCCAGGCCGGTGACCGTGCGCCACACCTCGCGTCGCGACTGGGGGTCCAGGCCCGTCGTCGGCTCGTCGAGCAGGATGATCGCGGGGTCGCCGACCAGGCCCATCGCCAGGTCGAGCCGGCGCCGCATGCCGCCCGAGTACGTCGCAGCGCGTCGGCGACCGGCGTCGGCGAGGTCGAAGCGCTCCAGCAGGTCGTCGGCGACCCCCGCGGGGTCGTCGACCTGGCGCAGCCGGGCGACCAGGGCGAGGTTCTCCCGGCCGGTGAGGACGCCGTCGACCGCCGCCGTCTGGCCGGTGAGGCTGATGCTGCTGCGCACGGCGTGGGGGGCGGTGACGACGTCGTGGCCCCCGACCTCGGCGCTGCCGCCGTCGGGCGCCAGCAGGGTCGCGAGGATGCGGACGAGGGTGGTCTTGCCGGCGCCGTTGCTGCCGAGCAGGGCGTGGACCGTGCCGCGCGACACGGTCAGGTCGACGCCGCGGAGCACCGCGGTGTCGCCGTAGGACTTCGTCAGGCACTGCGTCCTGATCGCTGCTGAGGTGGTCATGACGACACTGTCGGAGGTTGACGCTGCGTCAAGGTCAAGCGGTCGACAGAGCTCGGCGGACTCGTCGTGGAGCCGACCGTGCTGCCGGCCGTGCTGCCGGACGGTTGGACGCCGTTCCGGCCGGGGTGCGCGCCGGCGCCGTGGCACCAGCCAGGCATGATCACGACCGTGCCCGAGCTCGTGACCGCCTCCGACGTCGACGCCGCGGCGGCGCTGCTGGTCGGCACGGTGCCGGCGACGCCGCTGGAGGACAACGCCCGGCTCACCCGCACCCACGGCGTGCGGGTGCTGCTCAAGCGCGAGGACCTGCAGCCGGTGCGTTCCTACAAGTCCCGCGGCGCCTCGTACTTCCTGGCCCGGCTCGAGCCGGAGGATCGCGAGCGCGGCGTCGTCTGCGCGAGCGCCGGCAACCACGCCCAGGGGGTCGCCTTCGCCTGCGCGGCCCTCGGCGTCAAGGCCCGGATCTACCTGCCGCGCACGACGCCGCGCCAGAAACGTGCCAGGGTCGCGGAGCTCGGGGGCGACGACGTCGACGTCGCCGTCGCCGGTGACTCCTTCGACGACGCCGCGGCGCTGGCCGCCGCGCACGCCGAGGAGACCGGCCGCGTGCTGGTGCCGCCCTTCGACCACCCGGCCACCGTCGCGGGCCAGGGCACCGCGATCCGCGAGGCGCTCGACCAGCTCGGCGCCGAGCCCGACGTGATCGTCGTGCCCGTCGGCGGCGGGGGCCTGGTCGCGGGAACGCTGGCCTGGGTGCGCGAGCGCTGCCCCGACGTGCGGGTCGTCGGCGCCGAGCCGACCGGCGCCGCCTCCATGGGTGCGGCGCTCGAGGTGGGTGCCCCGGTGACGCTCGGCGAGGTCGACCCCTTCGTCGACGGTGCCGCCGTACGCCGCGTCGGCGACCTGACCTTCGCCCACGTGCGCGACGCCGGCATCGAGGTCGTCGCGGTCGACGAGGGCGCGATCTGCACCGAGATGCTCGAGCTCTACCAGTCCGACGGCATCGTCGCCGAGCCCGCCGGCGCGCTCGCCACGGCGGCCCTGCACCAGCTCGACCTCGAGCCCGGCAGCACCGTGCTGTGCGTGCTCTCCGGCGGCAACAACGACGTCAGCCGGTACGCCGAGATCGTCGAGCGGTCGCTGGTGCACACCGGCCTCAAGCACTACTTCCTCGTCGACTTCCCGCAGGAGCCGGGCGCCCTGCGCGCCTTCCTCGACGACGTGCTCGGCCCCGACGACGACATCACGCTCTTCGAGTACGTCAAGCGCAACAACCGCGAGACCGGCCCCGCCCTGGTCGGCCTCGAGCTCTCCAGCCCCGCCGACCTCGAGCCGCTGCTCGAGCGCATCGCCGCCTCCCCGGCCCGGATCGACCGGCTCCCGCCCGACTCCCCGCTGACCCGCTACCTCACCTGAGGCGCCGGGGTGACCAGGCTCGCACTCGCCTACCCGTCGGTCGCTCACTAACCTGTCACCCGCGGGTGCCGACGACGTCGCCTGAGGTCCGTGCTGCCCACCCTCCGGGAGGCCCCCATGTCCGAGGCACCCCTGCCGTCCGACGCCGAGGCGCCGCTGCGCCGCGACATCCGGCTCGTCACGTCGATGCTCGGCGAGACCCTGACCCGCACCCACGGCCAGGACCTGCTCGACCTGGTCGAGGAGGTGCGGCTGGCCGCCAAGGACGACTCGCTCGAGCTCGCCGAGCTCGACCTCGAGACGGCCACGACGCTCGCGCGGGCGTTCGCGGCGTACTTCCACCTCGCCAACGTCACCGAGCAGCAGCACCGCGGCCGCACCCTGGCCGCTGCCCGCGAGGAGCACGGCGGGCCGCTGGCCGGGGCGCTGCGGCGGGTGCGCGAGCGCGGCGTCGCGCCCGACGACGTGCAGCAGACGGTGGCCCAGGTGGCCGTGCGCTCGGTCTTCACCGCCCACCCCACGGAGGTGCAGCGGCGTACGACGCTCGACAAGCTGCGGGCGGTCGCCGCGCTGCTCGACGAGCCGGAGTCGCCGCGGCGCACCCGCGCGCTCGAGGGCGCCGTCGACCTGCTGTGGCAGACCGACGAGCTGCGGGTCGACCGGCCCGACCCGGTCGACGAGGCCCGCAACGGCGTCTACTACCTCGAGGGGCTCACCACCGCGGCGGTGCTCGACGTGCTCGACGAGCTGGCCGACCGGCTCGAGGAGTACGACGCCGACCACCCGGTCCGGCTGCCGCTCGACACCCGACCGCTGCGCTTCGGCACCTGGATGGGCGGCGACCGGGACGGCAACCCCAACGTCACCCCCGAGACCACCCGCGAGGTGCTGCGGCTGCAGGCCCAGCACGGCATCGCGGTGATCCGCCGCAAGATCGACGCGCTGCGGCGCACGCTGTCGGTCAGCGTGCGGCTGACCACGGTCTCCGAGGAGCTGCTCGCCCGCACCGAGGAGATGCTCGGCGGCCTGCCCGAGGTCGAGCCGCGCTACCGCCGGCTCAACGTCGAGGAGCCCTACCGCCTCTTCCTGACCTGCGTCGACGTGCGGCTCAAGCTCACCGCCGAGCGCATCGCGGCGGGCGCCCCCCACCGGCCCGGACGCGACTACCGCGACGACGCGGCCGTGCTGGCCGACCTCGAGCTGCTGCACCGCTCGGTGCTCGAGCACCAGGGCGCGCTGCTGGCCGGCGGTGAGCTGGAGCGGCTGGTGCGCACCGTCGCCTCCACCGGCCTGACGCTGGCCACGCTCGACGTGCGCGAGCACGCCGAGAAGCACCACCACGCCGTCGGTCAGCTGCTCGACCGGGTGCGCGGGAAGGGCGCGACGCCGTACGCCGAGCTCGACCAGCCCGAGCGCACCAAGGTGCTCTCCGACGAGCTCGCCGTGCACCGGCCCCTGTCGATGCAGCCGCCGCCGGTCGACGGCGACGGCCGCCGCACCGCCGAGGTGTTCGCGGTGGTGCGCGAGGCGCTCGAGACCTACGGCGAGCGCGTCGTCGAGAGCTACATCATCTCGATGACGACCGACGCCGACGACGTGCTCGCCGCCGTCGTGCTGGCCCGCGAGGCCGGCCTGGTCGACCTCGCCGAGGGCGTCGCGCGCATCGGC
Organism: Nocardioides marmoraquaticus; assembly: GCF_054777915.1. NCBI lineage: Bacteria > Bacillati > Actinomycetota > Actinomycetes > Propionibacteriales > Nocardioidaceae > Nocardioides > Nocardioides marmoraquaticus. The sequence goes on from NZ_BAAHAA010000012.1 coordinate 80,348, forward strand.
TTCGTGCCGCTGCTCGAGACCGTCGAGGAGCTCGAGCGCGCCGAGCCCATCCTCGAGGGCCTGTTCGCCGACCCGTCGTACCGCGCGCTGCTCGCCGCCCGCGGCGACGTGCAGGAGGTCATGCTCGGCTACTCCGACTCCAACAAGTCCGGCGGCATCGCCACCTCGCAGTGGCAGATCCAGCGGGCGCAGCGCCGCGCCCGCGACGTCGCCCAGCGCTTCGGCGTGCGGCTGCGGTTCTTCCACGGCCGCGGCGGCTCGGTCGGGCGCGGCGGCGGGCCGACGTACGACGCGATCATGGCGCTGCCCTTCGGCACCGTCGACGGCGAGGTCAAGCTGACCGAGCAGGGCGAGGTGATCAGCGACAAGTACGCCCTGCCCGTGCTCGCCCGGGAGAACCTCGAGCTGCTCGTCGCCGCCACCCTCGAGGCCAGCCTGCTGCACCGCACCGACCGCCGCACGCCGGAGCAGGCGGAGCGCTGGGACGGGCTGATGGACGCCCTCTCCGGCGCCGCGCACACCCGCTACCGCGCGCTCGTCGACCGCGACGACCTGCCGGCGTACTTCCTCGCCTGCACGCCCGTCGACCTGCTCGGCTCGATGCACATCGGCTCGCGGCCCTCGAAGCGGCCCGCGCAGGACGGCGGCCTCGACGGCCTCCGCGCGATCCCGTGGGTCTTCGGCTGGACGCAGTCGCGGCAGATCGTGCCGGGGTGGTTCGGTGTCGGCAGCGGCCTCGCAGCCGTGGGGGAGGCCGGTCGCGAGGAGCTGCGGGCGATGTACGCCGGCTGGCCGTTCTTCCGCACCTTCCTCGACAACGTCGCGATGACGTTGTTCAAGGCCGACATGGACGTCGCCGAGCGGTACGTCGCCGCGCTCGCGCCCGAGGGCACCGGCGAGATCTTCGCGACCATCCGCGAGGAGTACGACCTCACCGTCGCCCAGGTGCTCGCCGTCACCGGCGACGCCGAGCTGCTCGAGCGCGAGCCGGTGCTGCGGCAGACGCTCGAGGTGCGCGAGAACTACCTCGAGCCGCTCCACCTGCTCCAGGTGCAGCTGCTGCGCCGGCTGCGGGCCGGCGAGGAGGGCGACGACCTCCAGCGCGCGCTCCTGCTCACCGTCAACGGGATCGCCGCGGGGATGCGCAACACGGGCTGATCCTGCGTGGCGAACGGGGTGACCTCCCGCTCCTTGAGGTGCCAGCGGGGCGACCTCCCGCCGCCTTGAGGTGCGAGCGGGGCGACCTCCCGCCGCCTTGAGGTGCGAGCGCGGCGACCTCCCGCTCCTCGAGGTGCGAGCGGGGCGTCCTCCCGCTCCTTGGGGTGCGAGCGGGGCGACCTCCCGCCGCCTTGAGGTGCGAGCGCGGCGAGCCACGAAGGGGCGGCGTCGTCCAGGCGGCTGGCGTTGTTGCCGCGGATCTCGGCCATCGGGCGGACCGGATCCGCGGCCGTGGCTCCGCCCCTTCGTGACGCCCGCTCGTCCCTCGCGGGCTCCTCAGGGAGCGGGGTGTGGCCCGCTCCCTGAGGTGCGAGCGGAGCGAGCCACGAAGGGGCGGCGTGGTCGGACGGAGCAGTGGATCGCCCCTTCGTGACGCCCGCTCGTCCCTCGCGGGCTCCTCGGGGAGCGGCTGCGACGAGCCTCGAGACCCGGTGGGGGCTACGAGAGCTCGAGCTCCGGGGGGACGTCCTCCTGGAAGACCATGGGCTCGGGGACGCCGGCGGTGATCTTGGTGCCGTCGGCGCGGGTGCCGCCGAGGTGGGGGCGGTCGCCGAGCAGGCCGGGCAGGCGCAGGCCCTGACTGTCGAGGGGCACGGTGACCGGCTCGCCGAGGCGCACGTGGTGCAGGTCGCCGCGCACCCGTACGTGCACGGCGTCCTCGCCCTTCTCGGTGACGGTGAAGGTGATCTGCTCCTGGGTGAGCTCGACGGTGATGCGCGAGCCGCGCCAGGCGAGCCGGAAGCGCAGCAGCGGCCACTCGGCGGGCAGGCGGGGGTCGAAGCAGAGCCGACCCTCCCGGTCGCTCATGCCGGCGAACCCGAAGGTCAGCGCGCTCCACACGCCGCCGGCGCTGGCGATGTGCATGCCGTCGACGGTGTTGCCGTGCAGGTCGCCGAGGTCGACGAAGAGCGCCTGGCGGAAGTAGTCGAGGGCGAGCTCGTGGTAGCCGACCTCGGCCGCCATGATCGACTGCACGACCGCGGAGAGCGTGGAGTCGCCGGTGGTGATGGGGTCGTAGTACTCGAAGTTGGCGCGCTTCTGCTCCGGCGTGAAGCGGTCGCTCTGCAGGAACATCGCGAGCACGACGTCGGCCTGCTTGAGCACCTGGAACCGGTAGATCACCAGCGGGTGGTAGTGCAGCATCAGCGGCCGCAGCTCGTGCGGCGTGCGGGAGAGGTCCCACACCTCGCGGTCGAGGAAGAAGTCGTCCTGCGGGTGGATGCCGAGGCCCTCGTCGAAGGGCACGGTCATGCCGGTCGCGCACCGCTCCCAGCTCTCCACCTCGCCGGGCAGCAGCCCGAGGCGGTGGGTGAGCTTGCTGTAGTCGCGGGGCTGGTCGCGCTCGATGCGGCGGCACACCAGGGCGGCGCGCTCGAGGTTGAAGCGGGCCATGAGGTTGGTGAACAGATTGTTGTTCACCACGGTGGTGTACTCGTCGGGCCCGGTGACACCGTGGATGTGGAACGTTGGGTCGCCGCCATTGGTGCGCCAGAAGCCGAGCTCGGCCCACATCCGAGCGGTCTCGACGAGCAGGTCGACCCCGTCGCGCACGAGGAAGCCGACGTCGTTGGTGGCGCCGACGTACTGCATCAGCGCGTAGGCGATGTCGGCGTCGATGTGCATCTGGGCGGAGCCGGCGGCGTAGTAGGCCGACGCCTCCTCGCCGTTGATGGTGCGCCAGGGGAACAGCGCGCCGCTCTGGGCCATCTCGCGGGCGCGGGTGCGGGCGGCGGGCAGCATCCGGGTGCGGAAGTGCAGCAGGTTGCGGGCCACCTGCGGCTGGGTGAAGCACAGGAACGGGACGACGTAGATCTCGGTGTCCCAGAAGTAGTGGCCCTCGTAGCCCGACCCGGTGACGCCCTTGGCCGGCACGCCCTGGCGGTCGGCGCGGGCGCTGGCCTGCGCGAGGGTGAACAGGTTGAAGCGGATCGCCTGCTGCAGCACGTCGTCGTGCTCGACCTCGACGTCGCTGTCGGCCCAGAACGCGTCGTACCAGGCGCGCTGCTCGTCGTGGTACGTCGCGAACGCGTGCTTGCCGACCCGGTCGAGGGTGCGCTCGCAGCGGTCGGCGAGCTCGCGCACGGGCACGCCGCGCGAGGTGTGGTAAGTGACGGCCTTCTCGAGCCGCAGCGTGCGGCCCTCGGTGGCCTCGATGCGGAAGACGGTCTTGGTGAGGTCCTGCTCCTCGCGCACCACGACCTCGACGTCGTCGTCGGTGTGCAGCCGGTGGTCGCAGGCGACGGCGATCGTCATGTGCGAGCGGGCGCACTGGTAACCGAGCAGCGAGCGGCGCTCGTCGGCCTGGTGGCGCCGCGGCAGCAGCACCCGCTCGTCGAAGGCGGCGGCCTTGCGCGGGTCGGTGCCCTCGCCCATCGCCTCGTACGGCGTGTGGTACTCGTCCTGCCCGTCCTGCCGGTTGAGCAGCTGCGAGGAGATCACCACGGGGGCGTCGCCCTCGAGCATGGTGACCTCGAGGGTGAGCAGCGCGAGGTGGCGCTGCGTCATCGACACCATGCGGGTCGACTCGACCTGCACCCGCTTGCCCGACGGGGTCAGCCAGACCAGCCGGCGGCGCAGGATGCCCTCGCGGAAGTCGAGCACGCGCTCGTAGTCGAGGAGGTCGGCGGTGCCGAGGATCAGTGGCTCGTCGTCGACGTAGACCTTCATCAGCTTGGCGTCGGGGACGTTGACGATGGTCTGCCCGGTGCGCGCGAAGCCGAACGCGGCCTCGGCGTGACGGATCGGCCAGGTCTCGTGGAAGCCGTTGACGAAGGTCCCGTGCGCGATCGCGTCGCGCCCCTCCTCGGGGTTGGCGCGCATGCCGAGGTAGCCGTTGCCGACCGAGAAGAGGGTCTCGGTGGTGCCGAGGTCGTCGGGCCGGTACGACGTCTCGACCAGCCGCCACGGGTCGGCCGGGAAGCGTCCCCGGTCGAGCGGGTCGACGACCGAGCCGCGGCGGTTCACGCGGGGGGCTCGCTGGTCTCGACAGGCTCGACCAACGGCACGAGGTCGGCGAGGTCGGGCACGACCAGGTCGGCGCCGGCGTCGGTCAGCGTCTGCTCGCCGGCGCCCCGGTCGACGCCCACGACCAGCGCGAAGTCGCCCGCCCGGCCCGCCCGCACGCCCGAGACGGCGTCCTCGAGCACGACGGCACCGGCGGCGGTGGTGCCGAGGACCTCGGCGGCGCGCACGAAGGTGTCGGGGGCCGGCTTGCCGGGCAGGCCCTCGGCCTTCGCCACGGCCCCGTCGACCACGGTGCGGAACCGGTCGGCGAGGCCGGCGGCCTCGAGCACGGCCGGCGCGTTGGCGCTCGACGACACCACGGCCAGCGGCAGGCCGAGGTCGCGCAGGTGGTCGAGCAGCGCGACCGAGCCGGGGTAGGCCTCGACGCCGTCGCGCTCGAGCACCTCGTTGAAGGCGTCGTTCTTGCGGTTGCCGAGCCCCTTGACCGTCGGCTGGTCGCCGGAGTCGGCGTCGTCGCCCTCCGGCAGGTCGATGCCGCGCGAGCCGAGGAAGTCGCGGACGCCGTCGTAGCGGGGCTTGCCGTCGACGTGCGCGAAGTAGTCGGCATCGGTGTACGGCGCACGGTCACCGCCGCCGTCGGCGGAGTCCGACAAGAACTCGTTGAACATCTCCGACCAGGCGCGCATGTGCACCTCGGCGGTCGGCGTGACGACGCCGTCGAGGTCGAAGAGCACGGCCTCGTAGGACGACCAGTCGACCCGGTTGCTCGAGTGTCCACTCACGGGTCACCAGCCTAGAGGCCGCACGTGTCGGGCGTGTGTCAACCCGTCCGGCGGGCGTGCTCGTCGTCGGCGTCGGTCTCCGCGGGCCGGGCGGCCAGGTCGAGCGCCGACTCGAGCGCCGGGTCGCAGCGGCGTACGACGAGCAGCGTCACGCCCGGCTCGGCGGGGTCGGGCGTGATCTCGGCCCGGAGCTCGACCAGCTCGAGGGTGCCGTCGAAGGCGTTCCACGTGACCTCCGAGCCGAAGCCGGAGATGCCGGTGAGCTGGTCGCCCTCGGCGTGAAGCCGTGCCGTGAGTGCGGCCAGCACCGCCGCCGGCGAGGCGGCGAGGCGGGCCTGGACGAGGCGCTCGGGCATGGGCGTGCTCCAGTGACGGGGGGTCGTGTCCCATTCAACCGCGCTGACCCAGGGACGCCGGGTATTGAGACGTGTGTCCTGTGTACACCCGTTTCGGCGGTTCCATCCCCCTGGTCGTACGGCGGGCGCGTCGACAGCAGCAGATCGGGGCTCCGGACCACGGCGACGGCGAGCGCCAGCCGGCGCGGGGCGCCCCTTCGTGGCTCGCTGCGCTCGCACCTCAGGGGGGGCGCTCTTGCTCCGCTCCCCGAGGAGGCCCGTGGTGCGGGGGTCTCTCGCCCCTCGATCGGACCCGCGTCAGTCGCCCCGTAGCCGGCGGAGGATCTCGACGTCGGGGTCGTCGGCGTCGCGGGAGCAGCCGGGGGTCTCGAGCACGAAGGGAACGCCCTCGGTGGCGGGGTGGGCGAGGAGCTCGGCGAAGGCGTCGAGGCCGATGTGGCCCTGGCCGAGCTTCTCGTGGCGGTCGAGGTGGGCGCCGCGCACGTCCTTGGAGTCGTTGGCGTGCACGAGCCGCAGCCGCTCGTGCCCGCCGACCTCGACCAGCCGGTCGACGGTGGCGGTGGTGCCGCCGGGCTCGTCGAGGGGGTCGCCGGCGGCGAAGACGTGGCAGGTGTCGAGGCAGACGCCGACCCGCGGGTGGTGGTCGAGGGCGGCGAGGTAGGCCTCGAGGTCTTCGACCCGGCCGCACAGCGAGCGGCCCTGGCCGGCAGTGGGCTCGACGAGCAGGTCGGGTCCGGTGTCGCCCAGCGCGTCGAGCAGCGGCAGCAACCCCTCGCGCACCTGCCGCATCGCGGTCTCGACGCTCCCGTCGGCGACCGCCGACCCGGTGTGCACGACCACCCCCTCGGCGCCGATCGCCGCGGCGCGAGCGAGGTTGTGGGCGACCGAGGCGACGGAGCGCTCGTAGGTGGTGACGGTGGGCGAGCCGAGGTTGACCAGGTACGGCGTGTGCACGAACGTCCGCACGCCGGCTGCGGCGGCGCCGTCGCGGAAGGCGGCGTCCTCCGTCGGGTCGCCGGCCGACAGCGCCCAGCCGCGCGGGTTGCCGACGAAGACCTGCAGCGTCTCGTGGCCCCGCTCGACGGCGGTGGCCAGCGCACCCTTCGCGAGGCCCCTACTGACCGCGAGGTGCGAGCCGACCGGGTTCCTGACCGTCATCGAGCCGGGAGCACCCGACCCGACACGGTGCCGATCTCGAGGTGCCCGCCGCGGGTCGACGGCGCGGTGTAGCGGATCTCGACCAGGTCGCCGTCGGCCAGCCACGGGCCCTCGTTGCGGGTCAGCTCGAGCAGGCAGCCGACCTCGTCGGCGTCGGAGATGGTGCCGGAGCCGAGCAGGTCGCCGGTGCGGAGCGTGGCCCCGTTGGAGGTCAGGTGGGCGAGCATCTGCGCGGGCGACCAGTACATCGCGGCGTACGACGGCCGGCTGACGACCTGGCCGTTGACGAGCACCTCGACCGCGATGTCGAGGCCCCGGGTGCGGCCGGGCCCGAGGTGGGCCGCGGGCTCGGGGTCCTGGCCGGGCAGCGGCACCCAGGCGGCGTCGAGCGCGGCCAGCGGGGTGATCCAGCAGGAGATGCTGGTGGCGAAGGACTTGCCGAGGAACGGGCCGAGCGGGCGGCTCTCGAAGGCCTGCAGGTCGCGCGCCGACCAGTCGTTGAGACCGACCACGCCGAAGACGTGCTGCGCGAGGTCGTCGACGCCGACGGGCTCCTCGGCACGACGGCCGACCACGAAGCCCAGCTCGGCCTCGAGGTCGAGGCGCTGCGTCGGCCCGACGTCGCCGGGCCCACGGATGCCGACCGGGCGACGTACGTCGGTGCCGCTCGCGACCACGGTGCCCGCCCGACCGTGGTAGCCGATCGGCAGGTGCTTCCAGGCCTCGGGCAGCGGCTCACCGTCGGGTCGGAAGAGGCCCCCGACGTTGGTCGCGTGGTGCTCGGAGGCGTAGAAGTCGACGTAGTCGGCGACCGCGAACGGCAGGTCGGGCTCGACCGTCTCGATCGGCACCAGGTGCGGCTCCACGCTGCTGCGCTGCGACTCGTCGGTGAGCATCAGGGTGAGCCGGGCGCGCAGCTCGTTCCACCAGCGCGGGCCCGCCGCCAGCAGCAGGTGGATGCGCGCGGTGCGCAGCATCGGGTGGTCGACCACGGCGGCGACGTCGAGGACCTGGTCGCCGATCCGTACGCCGATCCACCAGTCGTCGCGGTCGAGCGACGCCACCTCGGCGATCGGCAGGTGGTCGACGTCGAAGCCCGACCCCGTGGCGCCGGGCACCCAGCAGGTCGGCGGCGAGGTCGTCACCGGCAGAAGGTACCCACCGGTGACCCGGCAGTAGCGTGGTGACCCTCACCACGCGACGCGACGAGGAGCGGCGGGCATGGCGTACTACCGGCAGGTCGGAGAGGTGCCGCGGCGGCGGCACACGGCGTTCCGCGACGAGGCGGGCGGGCTGCGCTTCGAGGAGCTGATGGGCGAGGAGGGGTTCTCGTCCGACTCCTCGCTGCTCTACCACTCCGGCGTGCCCTCGGCCGTGGTCGCGAGCGAGGTCTGGGAGCTGCCCGACCTCACCACCACGCCCAACCACCCGCTCAAGCCGCGCCACCTGACGCTGCACGACCTGCCCGCCGGCGGCGACCCCGTGACCGGCCGTCGGCTGCTGCTGGGCAACGCCGACGTCCGGATCTCCTACGTCGTGACCGACGCCCCGTCGCCGTACTACCGCAACGCCGTGGGCGACGAGGTGGTGTACGTCGAGGACGGTCGCGGCACCGTCGAGACCGTCTTCGGCTCGGTCGACTACCGGGCCGGCGACTACGTCGTGGTCCCACGCGCCACGACGCACCGCTGGGTGCCGAGCGACGTCGACGGCGAGGTCAGCCGGCTCTACCCGATCGAGGCCAACAGCCACGTCGCGCCGCCCAAGCGCTACCTCTCGCGCTACGGGCAGCTGCTCGAGCACGCGCCGTACTGCGAGCGAGACCTGCACGGCCCCACCGAGCCGCTCGTGGAGGAGGGCACCGACGTCGAGGTGCTGGTCAAGCACCGCGGCCACGGGCCGTCGGGCCTCGTCGGCACGCGGCTGACGTACGCCACCCACCCGCTCGACGTGGTCGGCTGGGACGGCTGCCTCTACCCCTACACGTTCAACGTCGACGACTTCATGCCGATCACCGGCAAGGTGCACCAGCCGCCGCCGGTGCACCAGGTCTTCGAGGGCTGGAACTTCGTGATCTGCAACTTCCTGCCCCGCAAGGTCGACTACGCCGAGGGCGCGATCCCGGTGCCCTACTACCACTCCAACGTCGACTCCGACGAGGTGATGTTCTACGTCGACGGCGACTACGAGGCCCGCAAGGGCTCCGGCATCGACGTCGGCTCGATCACGCTGCACCCCGGCGGCCACGCCCACGGCCCGCAGCCCGCGGCGGTGGAGGCCAGCATCGGCGCGGAGTACTTCGAGGAGTCGGCCGTCATGGTCGACACCTTCAAGCCCCTCGAGCTCGGCGAGGCCGCCCTGGCCACCGAGGACCCCGGCTACGCCTGGACCTGGGCCGGCCGCACCCTGTAGCCCCCCGCTCCCTGAGGTGCGAGCGCAGCGAGCCTCGACGGGCCCCTTCGTGACGCCCGCTCGTCCCTCGCGGGCTCCTCAGGGAGCGACAGGGACCCCCGGACGCGCCGAGAGCCGGCCACCCACGCGGGGTGTCCGGCTCTCGGGGGCGTCGGTCCCGGGCTGGTGGGCCCGACGCGGTCAGGTCGCTCAGGCGGCCTGGAAGGTCTGGCAGGTGGCGGTGTCGCCGGCGGAGTCGATCGCGACGTCCTTGGCGGTGCACTCGAGCGCGGAGTTGAAGACGCACTCGCTGCGGTGGCAGGCGCCGACCGAGGCGGTGGAGTCGGTGCCGGCCTTGTCGCCGGCCTCGACGAAGGTGCCGCAGCTCGAGGCGTCACCGGTCACGGTGATGGCGCCGGCGTGGCAGTCGGTGTCGTGGTTGTAGGCGCAGCTGGTGGCGCTACAGGTGCTGACGATGGGGAGCGACATGGTGCTCATCAGGGGCCTCCGGCAGGGCTGGGGAACGCGGTCTGAGAACACCATGCACGACTTCTGGGAATGGTTCCAGCAAGAGAAGGCTTGCCTAAACCGCAGGTCAGAGGCGGTTTTCAGGTGAGGCTGGCCTAACTCGGTGCCGCCGTGGAGGCGAGCCGGCCGGCCCGTGCGAGGCACTCCCGCACCAGGTCGACGTACGCCGCCACGCCCGCGCCGTCGGGCGGTGTCGACCAGGCCGACCACGCCGTGCCCGCCGCGGTGAGGGCGACGTCGACGGCCAGGTCGGCTCCGAGCCGGTCGTCGGGGAACCGGGTCCGCAGCCACGCGCGCAGCAGGTCGGCGAACTCCCGACCCATCTCGGTCGCGCGCCGCTCGAGCGCCGGCTCGCTCGCGGTGAGCCGGCGACGCAGCACGATGCGCTCGGGGGTCTCGTCGACCAGGGCCTCCACGACGGCGACGACCGCCTCCCACGGCCCCGCCGACTCGGGCTGCTGCTCGAGCAGCAGCTCGACGAGCTCGCGCTCCTCGGGCGACGGGTCGAGCACGACCGCCTCCTTGGCGGCGAAGTAGTTGAAGAACGTGCTCCGCGAGACGCCGGCCGCCGCCGCGATCTGCTCGACGCTGACCTCGGCGTAGCCGCGCTCCTCGAAGAGCCGCCACGCGGCGTCGCGGATCTCGTGCCAGGCCGCGGCCTTCTTGTCCTCGCGCAGACCCACGGTGGACACCTCGCATGATCCGGGAATTTCTGGACACCATACAAACTTGTACGCCGTACAAGTTTCCGATCAGAACGAGGACGACCGTGACCCAGGCACCCGCCCGCCCGGACGCCACGACCGCGACGACCCCCACCCTCCCCCCGGGAGGAGCTCGACTGATCGGGCTGCTGGTGGCGTCGGCGTTCGTGGTGATCCTGAACGAGACCATCATGAGCGTCGCGCTGCCGCGCCTGATGACCGACTTCGGGATCACGGCGTCGACGGCGCAGTGGATCACGACCGGCTTCATGCTGACGATGGCCGTGGTCATCCCGTTGACCGGCTTCCTCATCAGCCGGTTCCGGCTGCGCACGCTGTTCACGGTCGCGATGTCGCTGTTCACCCTCGGCACGCTGCTCGCGGCGGTTGCGCCGAGCTTCGGGCTGCTCGTCGCAGGCCGCGTGGTGCAGGCCTCCGGCACCGCGGTGATGATGCCGCTGCTCATCACCACCGTGCTCAACCTCGTGCCGGCCGAGCGGCGCGGCCGGATGATGGGCACGATCTCGATCGTCATCTCCGTCGCCCCCGCCATCGGCCCCACGGTCGGCGGCGTGGTGCTGCAGCAGCTGAGCTGGCGCTGGATGTTCTGGCTGGTGCTGCCGATCGCCGTGCTCGCGCTGGTCGCCGGCCGGATCTGGGTCCGCGACGTCGCGGAGACGCGGCGTACCAAGGTCGACCCGGTCTCGGTCGTGCTCTCGGCCATCGGCTTCGCCGGCGTCATCTACGGCCTGTCGTCGATCGGCGAGGCGGTCGAGGGCGGCGCGCCGGTGCCGCCCGCGGTGCCGCTCGTGGTCGGTGCCCTGGCCCTGGTCGTCTTCGTCTGGCGCCAGCTGCGGCTCGGTGACGAGGCGCTGCTCGACCTGCGCGCCTTCGGCTCGCGCTCGTTCTCCGTCGCCGTCGGGCTCGTCATCGTCGCGATGATGGCGATGTTCGGCTCGCTGACGCTGATCCCGATCTACCTGCAGGACGCGCTCGACCTGAGCACCATGCGGACGGGGCTCGTGCTGCTGCCGGGCGGCGCCACCATGGGCCTGATGGCGCCGTTCGTGGGTCGGCTCTACGACCGGGTGGGGCCCCGCCCGCTGGTCACGCCGGGCGCGGTGATCGTGACGCTCGGCCTGTTCTCGATGAGCCGCTTCGACGTCGACACCGCGGTGTGGACCGTCGTCGCGTCCCACGTGGGCCTCAGCATCGGCGTCGCCCTGATGTTCACCCCGCTGCTGACCTCGGCGCTGGGCTCGCTGCCGCAGCAGCTCTACAGCCACGGCAGCGCGATCGTCTCGACGCTGCAGCAGGTCGCGGGTGCGGCCGGCATCGCGCTCTTCATCACGGTGATGACGCGGGGCGCGACCGCGGCCGGCGCCACCGGCGCGTCGCCGGAGGCGGCCGTCGCCATGGGCGTGCAGGACGCGCTCGGCTGGGGCGCGGTCATCGCCGCGGCGGTCGTGCTGATCTCGCTGCTGGTGCGACGCCCGGCTCCCGTCGAGGAGCCGGCGCGGGCCGCCTGAGCGCCGCTCAGGCCGGGACGTCGGCCTCCATCGAGATGAGGTACTCCTTCTTCATCTCGCGCCACGCCTCGTCGGTCATGGTGCGGCGCCAGTAGGGCGAGCACGACATGTCGGCCCGCGACAGGCCGCGGTCGAGCAGCAGGTGGCGGCGGATGCCGCGGATCTCGTCGGCCTCGCCGTGCACGAAGACGCACACGTCGCTCCCGGGCAGCTCGACCGTCTCGAGCTCGCGCAGCAGCCGCTGGGCGGTGCCGTCGCGGTGCAGCCAGCGCAGGTCGAGCTCGGCGTCGGTCGACAGGGGGACCTCGCAGTCGGGGCCGTCGCACAGCAGCAGCACGACCAGTCGCCTGCCCGCGGGCACCGCCTCCATCGAGGCGGCGATCGCCGGGAGGGCCGACTCGTCGCCGACCATGAGGTACGCCGCTGCGTCGGGACGCGGGTGGTAGCCACCACCGGGCCCCTCGAAGACCAGCACGTCACCCACCTCGGCCCGCGCGGCCCACGGCCCGGCGACGCCCTCGTCACCGTGCACGACGAAGTCGACGGCGAGCTCCTGCGCCTCGGGGTCCCACCAGCGCACGGTGTAGCGCCGGCGGGTCGGCCACCAGCGTCGCTCGTGCTGCTCGCGCACCGCCCTCGGGTCGAAGACCGGCCCGTACGGCGCCCCCGCCGGCGGGATCGCGACGTTGACGTAGGCGTCGGTCTTCGGGGGCATCGTGAACCCCTCGAGGCCCTCGCCGCCGAGGACGATGCGGACGAGGCTCGGGGTGAGCCAGGAGGTGCGGGTAACGCGGCCGTGCATGGGTCTCCGATGCTGAGTCTCGAGAAGGGGCTTGCGCACTTAGGCAAGCCTTACCTACATTGTACGCGGTGCTGGTCCCGCCCGTCCTGGGCTGGGTACGGGCGGGGCCCGCACCGCCATCCCAGTGCCCGTTCTCGCGGCCTTTCCGCTCCCTCGGCCTTCCGCTCGAACCTCCGCTCCCGGAGGTGCGAACGCAGCGAGCCACGAAGGGCGCCCACCCGCAGCACCGGCTGAGGCCCCCCGGACCCGGGTACGGCGCCCTCATGGCATCGGGCAAGCACACACCACCCAAGGGCGTCCAGGAGAACGGCAAGCGTGCCGTGAAGTGGATCGAGGACGGCAAGGCCGGCAAGGGCTTCACCGACACCGGCCGCCACCGAGCGGAGCAGCTCGCCAACGGCGAGGACCTGTCGGACGAGGACGTCTCAAAGATGCAGGCCTACTTCAAGCGGCACTCCGTCGACAAGGACGCCGAGGGCTTCACGAACGGCGACGACGGCTTCCCCTCGCCCGGCCGCGTCGCCTGGGACGCGTGGGGCGGCGACGAGGGCGAGCGCTGGGTCAAGGGGATCGAGGTCTGAGCGTCGGCCCGTGCTCCCGCACGAGCTCGCGCGCCGCCGCGAACTCCTCGGGCGTGCACGGGTAGGCGGTGCGGCGGGCCATCCGCAGGATCGGGTGGCTGGCGAACGCCGACTCCCGCAGCTCGAGCACCGACACCGGGTCGTGCACGACGTACGCCGACACCGCGAGGTCGACCCAGGGCTTGGCGTCGGGCTCGACGTGCGGGTCGCTCGTCACCGTGGCGACCGCGTGGACGCCGCGGCGTCGAGGGTCGCGGTTCGCCATCCAGACCAGCACCTCGTCACCGGCGGCGATGCGCCGCTGGATGCCGGTCACGCACCAGCGCGTGATCGGGTCGGTGAAGAGCCGGCCGGGGTCGTCCCAGCGGGCGGGGTTGCCCTGGACAACCCAGTGGCGGGTCAGGGCCGCTCGGGCTTCGAGCCGCCGGCGACCTCGTAGCTCCAGACCTCGCTGTGGGTCGAGACCGGCCGCTGCGGCGCCTCGCCGCCGGCGCGCTCGGCCGCCGTACGGTGCCCCTCGGCGAAGCCGGGCGAGGACAACCACCCCTGGAAGGCGTCCTCGTCGCGCCAGCGGGTGATCACCAGCCACTGGTCGCGGTCGTCGGTCGGCTTGAGCAGCTCGAAGCCCTCGAACCCGTCCGCGTCGTCGACCGCGCCCGCGCGCGCCGCGAACCGGTGCGCGAGCTCGTCCCCGGACCCCGCCGGCACGGTGATGGCGTTGATCTTGATGACGCTCATGGCGTCAGCCTAGGTGGGGGATGCGCACCCTTCGTGGCTCGCTCCGCTCGCACCTCAGGGAGCGGGGCACCGGCTCGCTCCGCTCGCACCTCAGGGACCGGCGCACCCGCTCGTACTCCTCGCTCCCTGAGGAGCCCGCGAGGGACGAGCGGGCGTCACGAAGGGCGCATCGACCGTACGGGACGGTGGTTCGGTCCACGCCTCGCAGGTCCGGGCGGTCGGGAACCCTGCGAGGCGTGGACCGATGAGGGCGCGGGCCGCCGCTTCGTCCCGCCGCCGGTCCCTGAGGTGCGAGCGCAGCGAGCCACGAAGGGGCGGCCGCGGCTAGGCCCGGCGACGCGAGGCGAACGAGACGGCGAGGCCGAGGACGACGAGGAGGGCGGCGAGGCCGAGGCCGACGAGGACGAGGAGGTCGAGGCTGGCGGTGACGCCGTCCCAGACGGCTCCGCTCAGCGGGCGGTCGGCGGCGGCGACGGCGCCGACGACGCGGTCGCGGGCGAAGCCGAGCAGGAGCAGGGTGACGCCGAGGGTGACGGCGCTGGTGACGCCGACCAGGGCGAGCGTGCCGCCGCGACGGGTCGAGAGCAGCAGCGCGAGCGCCACGAGCACCAGCCACGCGGCGGGGGCCCAGACCCGCGCCGTGTCGAGGACGTCGTACGCCGAGCGTGCCTGCTGCACCTGGTCGCCCTGGAGCACCGTGACCGGTACGGAGACCTCGGGCGCCGACACCTGGATCGGCAGCGACCCGCTGACCTCCCGCAGCACGCTGTCGACGACGGAGCCGAGGTCGAGCACGACGTCACCGTCGCGGCCACCGCCACGCAGCTGGGCGAGCAGCTGGCGGTGGGCGTCGGCGTTGGCGGCCTCCCAGGCGGGCCGGAACTCGGGGTTGGTGACGACGGTGCGGACGCCCGCGGCGATGGCGGGGCGGAGGTCGGCGGAGCCGGCGTCGAGGGGGAGGTTCTGCTCGACGGTGCTCAGCGTGCGGTCGGTCAGCGTCTGCTCGAGGGCGTCGACGACCTGGGCGTCGGTGGCGAGCGGGCCGACGGTCTCGACGTAGCGGTCGGTGTCGTCGACGACCGTCCCGAGCCACGCCGCGACCACAGCGACGGGCAGCACCAGGCAGGCCACGAGCGCGAGCAGGGAGGCGAAGAAGGTCCTCACGCAGCGGGCCAGCCCGCGAGCACGACCTTGCCCACTGCGGTGTGCGACTCGACGTGCTCGTGGGCGCGACGGAGCGTGGCGGCGTCGATCCCGCCGAAGACGTCGTCGGTGGTGGTGCGCAGCGTGCCGTCGTCGACGAGCCGGGCGACCTCGGCGAGCAGCCGGCCCTGCTCCTCCATGTCGGGGGTCTCGAACATCGACCGCGTGAACATGAACTCCCAGTGCAGCGTGCCGCTCTTCTGCTTCAGCGGGCTGGCGTCGAGCGTGCCGGGGTCGTCGATGACGCACAGCGCACCCTGGGGGGCCAGCGCTTCGCAGAGCTGGTCGTAGTGCTGGTCGGTGTGGGTCAGGCAGGCCACGAGGTCGACCCCGGTGACGCCGAGCTCCTCGAGCTGCGGGCCGAGCGGCTTGCTGTGGTCGACCACGTCGTGGGCGCCGAGCGAGCCGACCCACGCGGTGGTCTCCGGGCGTGACGCGGTGCCGACCACGCGCAGGCCGGTCAGGCGGGCGGCGAGCTGCACGAGGATCGAGCCGACGCCGCCGCCGGCGCCCACCACGAGCAGGGTCTGCCCGGTGCCCCCACCGCGCTCGACGCCGAAGCGGTCGAAGAGCATCTCCCACGCCGTGATCGAGGTCAGCGGCAGCGCGGCCGCCTGCGCGAAGTCGAGGCTCGCGGGCTTGGCCGCGACGATCCGCTCGTCGACGAGGTGCAGCTCGCTGTTGCCGCCCGGGCGGGTGACCGAGCCGGCGTACCAGACCTCGTCACCCTCGGCGAAGCCCGTCACGTCGGGGCCGACGGCGCGCACCACGCCGCTGACGTCCCAGCCCAGCACCTTGTGCGTCGCGCCCTCCGGCGGCTCGGCCTTGCGCCGCTGCTTGGTGTCTACAGGGTTGACGGAGATGGCGCGCACCTCGACGAGCAGGTCGCGGCCGGTCGGCTCGGGGTCGGGCAGCTCGACGTCGTCGAGGACGTCGGGCTCGCCGGGGGAGCGGTAGCCGATCGCGCGCATGGAGCCTCCTGGGGACGGGACGGGTGCGGCCAGGATGTACCCCTACGCCAGCGACCGCACCAGCAGCACGAGGGCGGAGGCGCCGCAGACCACCAGCACGAGCGGCCGTACGACGCCCGGGCTCAGGCCGCGGCGCAGCACGCCGGTCAGCGTGGTGCCGACGAGCAGCACCGGCACCATCAGCGCGGCCACCTGCACCTGCTGCCAGCCGAGCTGGCCGGTCGTCAGGAGCCCGACGAGGCTCATCGCCGAGCCGAGGCAGAAGTAGACGGCCAGGGTGGTGCGCAGCTGGCGTGGCGGACGGTGCGAGAGCAGCAGCGCGAAGGGCGGCCCGCCGATCGAGCTGGTGGTGCCGGTGACGCCGCTGACGAGGCCGGCGAGCGAGAGGGTGCCGCGGTTGACGGGCACCGCGACGGTGCGCGCGCTCAGCAGCACCGCCAGCAGCACCATGAGGCCGACGGCGATGCCGAGCTGGCGGTCGTCGGCCACGGCGACGAGCCCGACGCCGACCGCCGTACCGACCACGCGGGTGGGGAAGGTCCAGCCGATGCTGCGCCAGTCGATGTCGTCGCGCTCCCGGGCCAGCGTGATCAGCGGGTACGTCGAGACGAGCAGCAGCATCGTGCCGGGCATCAGCTGGGGCGCGACCAGGGTCATCACGGGGGCGGCGACCAGGCCGAGGCCGATCCCGACCACGCCCTGCACGAGCGACCCGACCAGCACCGCCAGCGCGATCGCGACGAGGGAGCCGGTGGCGACGTCGAGCACGCCCCACCCTCACACGGCACGCTCTCGGCGCGTTCTCGGGCTGCGTTCAGGTCCACCCGGCACCATGGACGCTCGCACCGGGGAGGGAGACCCATGTCGCGCACGACCACCCGCCTCGGCGTCGCCCTGGGCGTCGCCGTGGCCAGCGCCGCCGCGCTCGTCGCGACGTACGCCGCGGCGGTGCGCACTGCCGCAGGTCAGGCGCTCGACACCGCCGTGATGGTGCGCCTGGGTGACCTGGTCGGCTCCTCGACGCTGCCCGCCGAGGTGCTCGGCCTGGTCTCCCCGACCAGCGTGCTGCTCGGCACGGTGCTCGTGGTGCTGCTCGGCCTCGTGGTCGGCGGTCCCCGCGCCGCGGCGGCGGGCGGCCTGACCGTGGTCGGCGCCGTGCTGGGCGCCCAGGTGCTGAAGGAGGTGCTGGTGCGGCCCGCCCTGCTCGACGTGTCGTCGGCGTACGGCTCCAACAGCCTCCCAAGCGGCCACACCGCCGCCGTCGCGGGCCTGGCCGCCGGCCTCGTCGTCGCCCTCGGCCTGCACGGCCGCGCGTGGGCCTGGCTCGTCGCCGGCTCCCTCGGCTGGCTCGCGGGGATGGCGACCGTCGCCCTGCAGTGGCACCGCCCCAGCGACGTCGTGGCCTCCCTCCTGCTCGCCACCGGCGTCGCCGCCTCCGCCTGGCTCGCCACCGGCCTCGCCCGCCCCACCCCCGAACCCACCTACGCCCGCGCCGCCTGAGGCCGAACCCGCCCCCTGAGGTGCGAGCGAGCCTGTTCCGCTCCCTGAGGTGCGAGCGGAGCGAGCCACGAAGGGCGCGCCCCTTCGTGCCACCCGCTCGTCCCTCGCGGGCTCCTCAGGGGGCGGTACTGCCACCCGCTCGTCCCTCGCGGGCTCCTCAGGGGGCGGTACCTGCCGCCCGCTACTCCGGCCGCACGAGCAGCGCCAGCACCCGACCGAACAGGTCGTCGGGGACGTGGGCGGGGTCGAGCTGCTGCTCCATCGAGAAGCCGTGCGACAGCGCGAGGAGCACGGTCGCGAGCTGCTCGGGCGGGAGGGGGAGCGTCGTACCGGTCTCGTCGGCGTTGGCGACGATGGCGGCGGTGATGGTGTCGCGCAGCTCCTGGCGGTGGCGGAGCAGGGTGCCGTCGCGCTGCTCGGCGCGCACGGCGCGCTGCCACAGGTCGACGAAGAGCAGGTGCCACTCGGGCTGCTGCAGGTAGCTGCGGCTCAGCTCGTCGCCCAGCGCCTGCGCCCGCTCGGCCATCGACCCGCCCGACTCGACGGCGGCGAGGCCGACGTCGAGGTTGGTGCGGAGGTTCTCGGCCACCATCGCCTCGACGAGGTCGGCCTTGCCGGCGAAGTTGGAGTAGATCGCGCCCTTGGTCAGCCCCGCCTCGGCCGCCACCTCGTCGAGCGAGGCGGCGTCGATGCCGCGGCGGGCGAAGACCTGGGCCGCGGCGTCCAGGAGGGTACGGCGCACCTCGGCCCGCGGCGGGCGGCGACGGGCAGCGGGGGTTGACACGTGAGGGACGATACTCACAAGTATTGGATACCGTGCGGTATCGAACTGACTGGAGGCCCACCGTGCAGCTGCTCGACCACGCCGCGTCCGCGACCCGCTGGGGCCTGGGGCACGCCCTGCCGCGGTACGGCGTCCGCGCCGGCGCCCGGCGCGGCGACCTGCAGGCGCGCCTCATCGAGGCAACAGCGCAGCCCAGCCCCGACGGCTCGCTGCCGATGGACCTCATCGAGGAGATCCGCGCGCAGGGTCCGCTGCACCGCTCGGCCTTCGCCTTCATCACCGCGAGCCACCCGGTGGTCAAGCAGGTGCTGACCAGCCCCGACGTGCGCGCGGGCATCGACTTCGGCGGCCAGGGGCTGCTGACGCCGATCCGTCGCTGGGCCGAGCGCGACGTGCCGATCGGGCCGATCACGCCGCCGTCGCTGCTCGCGGTCGAGCCGCCGGAGCACACCCGCTACCGCAAGCTCGTCACCCGCGTCTTCAGCGTCAAGGCGGTGCAGCAGCTGCGCGAGCGCACCCAGGAGATCGCCGACAAGCTCATCGCCGAGCTCGACCCGAACGAGCCCGTCGACCTGGTCGACCGCTACTGCGCGCAGCTGCCGGTCACCGTCATCGCCGAGATCCTGGGCGTCCCCGACAAGGACCGCGGCCGGGTGCTCGAGTTCGGCGAGGGCGCAGCGCCGAGCCTGGACCTGGGCCTGGGCTGGGGCGAGTTCCGCCGGGTCGAGCGGTCGCTGCGCTCCTTCGAGCGGTGGCTCGACCAGCACCTCGCCGAGGTGCGTCGCAACCCCGGCGACGACCTGCTGAGCCAGCTCGTCGCCGCCCAGGACGACGACGGCGTCGAGCTCGACGACCTCGAGCTCAAGGCCACCGCCGGGCTGGTGCTCGCGGCCGGCTTCGAGACCACCGTCAACCTGCTCGGCAACGGCATCGCGCTGCTGCGCCAGCACCCCGAGCAGCTCGAGCGGCTGCAGGCCGAGCCCGACCTGTGGGGCAACGCCGTCGACGAGGTGCTGCGCATCGACCCGCCCGTGCTGCTGACCGGGCGCACCGCCGCCCGCGACACCGAGCTCGGCGGCCGCGAGGTCCCCCGCGGGTCGGTCGTCACGACGCTGCTCGCCGGCGCCAACCGCGACCCCGAGGTCTTCGACGACCCCGCCCGCTTCGACGTGGGCCGGGCCAACGCCGACCAGCACGTGTCGTTCTCGTCGGGTCGCCACTACTGCCTCGGCGCCGCGCTCGCCCGCATGGAGGGGGAGGTCGGGCTGCGCACGCTCCTCGAGCGCTACCCCGACCTCGCGCTGCAGCCCGGGGCACAGCGGCGTACGACCAGGATCCTGCGGGGGTACGCCGCCCTCCCCGCCCGCCTGGCCCCCTGAGCCATGCTGGAGGGGTGCTGAGCCTGCTGCCCTCCCGCGAGGACCTCGACCTCGCCCGCCGGCTCGCGCTGCTGCGCGCCGGAACGGTCGGGCTCGCGCTGCTGGGCGACCCGGTGGCGCGGCTGTTCCAGGCGCCGTGGCGCTACGACCCCTACGAGACGTACGCCGCCCTGCGCGCCCGCGGGCCGCTGGTGTGGAGCCGCTCGGGGATCTGGGTGGCGACCGACTTCGCGACCTGCGACGCGGTGGTGCGCGACCGGCGGTTCGGGGTGCAGCTGTCGAACGGCCAGCAGCCCTTCGACGTCACCGGCGGGCCCATGGACCCCCAGGCCGAGGTCAACACCCTCGAGCTCTCGCTGCTCGGCCTCGACGACCCCGACCACGCGCGGTTGCGACGCCTGGCCACCCCGGCGTTCTCGGCACGGCGGGTGGCGGCGATGCGGCCGACCGTCGAGGCGACGGCCGCGCGGCTGCTCGACCGGCTCGACCTCTCCCGCACGACCGACCTCATGACCGACTTCGCGACCCCGCTGCCCGTGGCCGTGATCAGTGATCTGATGGCGATCCCGCCGGCAGACCAGCAGCGGCTCGCCGCCTGGGGCCGCACCCTCGGCGCCGCGCTCGATGGGGTGTCGTCGGTCGGTCACGCCAAGAAGATGTACGCCGCCCAGGCCGACCTGCGCGAGCTGTTCGACCGGCTGCTCGACGAGCGCCGTCGCGAGCCCGGCGACGACCTGCTCAGCCGCCTCGTCGATCCCACGTTGGTCGAGCCTGTCGAGACCACCGCCGACGAGGTGGTCTCGCTCGCCCAGCTGCTGCTGCTCGCCGGGTTCGAGACCACCACCAACCTCATCGGCAACGCGCTGCGCCACCTGCTCGCCCACCCCGAGCAGCTGTCCGCGGCGCGGCGTGACCCGGCGGCGCTCGTCGCCGAGACCCTGCGCTACGACCCGCCCGTGCAGCTGACCGGCCGGGTCGCCCACGAGCCGCTCGAGCTCGCCGGCCACCGCATCAAGCGCGACCAGGTCGTGCTCGTGCTGATCGGGTCGTCCGGGCGCGACGCCGCGAAGCACGACGACCCCGACACCTTCGACGTCGCGCGCCCCGAGCCCGAGACGCTCGCCTTCTCCGGCGGCGCGCACTACTGCGTCGGTGCGTCGCTCGCCCGGCTCGAGGGCGAGGTCGCGCTCGGCATGCTGCTGAGGCGCTTCCCCGACCTCCGCCTCGCCGGCCGCCCCGTCCCCCGCTCGACGACGGTCATCCGCGGCCTCCAGCGCCTCAGCGTCCGCGCCTGACCCGGCCCGGGGTCTCGTGACAGGACTCGTCCTTCCTCGACCACCGGGGCGAGGAGGCACGCAGCCGTCTCCTCTGCTCCCTGAGGAGGTTGCGCAGCAACCGTCTCGAAGGGCTCAGCCCACGAGCCACCGCACGAGCAGTGCCACCCCTGCCGCCACGGCGGAGCCGACCCCCACCAGCGCCATGACCAGCCCGAGCCGGCCCTCGGCCGACCAGGTGCGCTTCCAGCCCGCCGCCTGCAACGCCTCGCGCACCGGCCGCTGCAGCTCGCGTTGGTCGAAGGTCCAGTCGACCTGCTCGCCGACGGAGCCGTCGGCGCCCACGCCGTACTCCTTGCGGAAGCTGACCTCGAACGCCTGGCCCGAGAACGCCTTGGCCGTGCCCCTGACCCGGGGCCGCAGCGCGCCGTCGACGCCCGCCGACCACGAGACCGACAGGGTGCGGTCGACCACGGCGGCCTGGCCCTGCGTCGTCGAGACGACGTCGTGCGTGCGCACCTCCTTGACGCCGCGGGCACCCATCGGGCCGAGGAACCGTGCGTCGGCGAGGTCGGCCCGCACGCGGATCCGGCCCGGCACGTGCAGCACGACGTACGGCGCCTCGACGACGCGGGCGGCGATATCGCCGGCCAGCTGCTCCTCGGTCCACGGCTTCGGGGCGTCGCCCGCCGGCCGCGGCTCGACCTCGCGCATCGCGTCGTCGTCGTCGCCGATGTCCTGCTGGCGCTTGATCCCCGGGATCGCGGACCCGATCCCGAGGCCGATCAGCAGGCACAGGGCACCGGCGACAAGCATGGTGGCCCGGTCCTCGCCACCCAGGGTGAACGACACCGCCAGGAAGATGCCGCCGAGGAGCACGAACACCGCTGCCAGGATCGCCCCGATCCACCACGTCTTCGTCACGTGCCCACCCTCCCAGCCGCCCGCCCGCCGCGTCCGGTCGTGACGGAGACCCGCCGCTGGGGTTGTGAGGCGAATTGTCGGTTCTTCTGACACGTCCCACCCCGTTCGCCCATCCTCGACACGTCGACGGGGGAGGTCGGGATGAGCGAGCTGGCGGTGCCGTCAGGTGGGACCACGGTCGTCCGGTGGCGACGTTTCGGCCACGACCGGCTCTACGTCAAGGACGCGGCCGGTGCCGACCTCGGCTACTGGGACCTCGCGAGCGAGACGGCCCACCCGTCGGAGGAGCGCTGGCGCGTGAAAGTGGTGACAGCCGCGGCTGCCTGGGCAGGGCGGCCGGCACCTGCGGCCGCAGCTCCGCCGCGGGTGGAGGAGGCTGTCGAGCGTCCGTGGGTCGACCTCGCCGGCAACCGTCCCGGTGAGTCGGTCAGGAAGGTCGCCGACTCGTTCCAGGCTGCAGCGCCGGTGCGCACCGCCCTCGGCCGGATGCTCGGCGTGCGCACCGAGGCCACGACGTGGCGCCAAGGCGCCGTCGGCGAGGAGAAGGTCGGCGGCCAGCTGGCCAAGCTCTGCCGCAAGGATCGGCGGTGGCGGGTGCTGCACGCCATCGACGTCGGGAGCCAGGGCTCCGACATCGACCACCTGGTCATCGGACCGGGCGGAGTCTTCACGCTGAACGCGAAGCACCACCGCGGAGCCGAGATCTGGGTCGGCGGCAACACCGTCATGGTCAACGGTCAACGTCAGCCCTACGTGCGCAACGCCCGGTTCGAGGCCGACCGGGCGGCCCGGCTGCTCGGTGCGGTGTGTGCGCATGCCGTTCCGGTCAAGGGCGTCGTCGTGCCGGTCAACGCTCGCGACGTCGTCGTGAAGGCGCAACCGGTCGACGTGCAGGTCGTCCCTCGGCTCCAGCTGGTGGCCTGGTTGCTGCGTCACGGCGAGATCCTCGACGACGAGCGGATCGACTCGATCTACGGCGCCGCGCGCCGCTCCACCACCTGGCGGCCGTAGGGCGACTGGCAGTTCGCACCTCCGCCGAGCATGGCCCAGTGCCGGCGCGGGGGAGGGCGGCGTACGCGGGCGAAGTGCCCGTCGTTCGACGCCGTACCCTGGCGGGCGGCCCACGCCCAGCACCAGGAGCACGCAGATGAGCACCCCCGACCGCCGCCCACGACGCACCTTCGCGGTCATCAGCCACCCCGACGCCGGCAAGTCGACGCTCACCGAGGCGCTCGCGCTGCACGCGCGCGCGATCCAGGAGGCGGGGGCGGTGCACGGCAAGGCCGGGCGCAAGGGGACCGTCTCCGACTGGATGGAGATGGAGCAGCAGCGCGGCATCTCGATCACGTCGGCGGCGCTGCAGTTCGAGTACGACGGCCACGTCGTCAACCTGGTCGACACCCCGGGCCACAGCGACTTCTCGGAGGACACCTACCGCGTCCTCTCCGCCGTCGACTCGGCCGTGATGCTCGTCGACGCGGCGCGGGGCATGGAGCCGCAGACGCTCAAGCTGTTCAAGGTGTGCGCGCTGCGTGGCATCCCGGTCATCACCGTCATCAACAAGTGGGACCGTCCGGGCCTCGACCCGCTCGAGCTGATGGACCTCATCGAGCAGCAGATCGGGCTGCGGCCGACGCCGATCACGTGGCCGGTCGGCGAGTCGGGCGACTTCAAGGGAGTGCTCGACCGCACGACCGGCGAGTTCGTGCAGTACACCCGCACCGCCGGCGGCGCGACCATCGCGCCGGAGCGCCGGATGAGCTCCGACGAGGCGCTCGAGGTCGAGGGCGACTACTGGGCGATGGCGGTCGACGGCCACGAGCTGCTCGCGGCCGACGGCGCCGACCACGACCAGGAGGCGTTCCTCGCGGGCAGGACGACGCCGGTCATGTTCGCCTCCGCGCTGCTCAACTTCGGCGTCGCCCAGCTGCTGGAGCGCCTGCTCGAGCTGGCTCCCGCCCCTCACGCACTCGAGACCGTCGACGGGCCGCCGCGCGCGCCGGAGGACGAGTTCAGCGCGTTCGTCTTCAAGGTTCAGTCGGGGATGAACGCCGCCCACCGCGACCGCCTCGCCTACGCCCGGGTCTGCTCCGGCACCTTCGAGCGCGGCATGGTCGTGACGCACGCGCCGACCGGCAAGCCGTTCGCGACCAAGTACGCCCAGGCGGTCTTCGGTCGCGAGCTCTCCTCGGTCGAGACCGCCGCGCCGGGCGACATCATCGGCCTGGTCAACGCCAACGCGCTGCGCGTGGGCGACACGGTGTACGTCGGCGACCCCGTCACCTACCCGCCCATCGCGACCTTCGCGCCCGAGCACTTCGTGACGTGCACGGCCACCGACATCAGCAAGGACAAGCAGTTCCGCAAGGGCATCGACCAGCTCGACCAGGAGGGCGTCGTCCAGGTGCTCCGCTCCGACCTCCGCGGCGACCGCTCGCCGGTGCTGGCCGCGGTCGGGCCGATGCAGTTCGAGGTGGTGCAGGCGCGGATGGAGGCGGAGTTCAACTGCCCGGTCCGGCTCTCGCCGCTGCCCTTCCAGCTGGCGCGGCGTACCGACAAGGACGCCCTCGACGTGCTCGCCACCATCCGCGGCGTCGAGGTGCTCGAGCGGGCCGACGGCTCTCTGCTCGCCCTCTTCCCCGACCAGTGGCGCGCCACCAAGACCGAGCGCGACCACCCCGAGATCACCCTCGAGGCCCTGGCCGCGGGGTGAGGCGGGTCGGCGTCACACCCAGTACGTGTCGTGGCGCAGCATGAACGCCGCGCGCTGCTCCTCGGTCATCTCCTCGCCGCGGGCGAGGGTCTCGAAGTAGTCCTCGCGAGGGCCGCCGGGGGCGAACATCAGCAGCATCGACGCGCGGTCGCCGCCGCGGAAGCCGTGCACGCCGCCTTCGGGCACGTAGAGGAAGTCGCCCGCCCGGGCGGGCGTCCAGCCGCGGCCGTCGTACAGCCTGACCTCGCCCGACAGCACGTAGAACTGCTCCGCGATGGTGCGGTGGAAGTGGGCGTCGGGGCCGGTCTCGTCGTCGCCGAAGTTCCACCGGTAGAGGCCGAACCGCTCGCGGGTCTGGTCGCCCGTCGCGAGGTACTCGCACGTCCCGCCGGTGCGGTAGACGACGTCGGGCTCGGCGTCGGTCGCGCGAAACCATGCGCTGACCTCGCCGTCGTACGTCGGGGGCGGGTAGCTGCGCGGCATCGACATCGCGTCAGTCTGCGTGACCCCACGCCCGCAGCACCAGGTCGAGCCCCTCGAGCGCGCGCTGCCACGAGGCCTCGGAGCCGGGCGTGGAGTGGTCGAAGCCGCCGGCCGACTCGAGCGCGATGAAGCCGTGGGTGGTCGCTCCGATGAGTCGTACGGCGTGGGTCGCGTCGTCGCCGGCGACGCCGTACCCGTGCAGCACGGCTCGGGCGAGGGCGGCGTGGCGGGGGCCGGCGCTGTCGGCGGCCTGCGACGGGGTCAGCCGCAGCCGACTGGCCGAGTAGCGGCCTGGGTGGGCGCGGGCGTACGACCGGTAGCTGCCCGCCAGCGCGACCAGGGCGTCGTACCCGCTGCGACCGGCCATGGCGTCGGCCGCGAGGTCGGCCATCTCGGCCAGTGCGGCCAGCGCGACGCGGGTGAGCAGGTCCTCGGAGCCGCCGACGTGCGAGTAGAGGCTCGGGGTGCGTACGCCGAGCCGGCGCGCGAGCTCGCTGACGGAGACGGCGTCGAAGCCGATCTCGTCGGCGAGGTCGGCGGCGGCGTCGACGACGCGGTCAGGGCTCAGCGGCACACTGTTAGTCTAACGCCTAACAGTGTTAGGAGACATCATGCAGGTCCCGGACGAGACGACCGTCCGCAAGGCGTTCGTCAACAGCACGCGCAGCCGGGCAGCGGCGGCGAACTTCCCGCCCACGTGGCCGGAGGTGGCCGACGACCTCGTCGCGTGGGAGGACCCGAAGGCGCCGCAGCGCGCCTACCTCGTGCCCGACCCCGAGCTGGTCGGCGCCACCATCGCGCTGGAGCTGCGGCTGACCGGGGGCCTGCCCTCGGCGAAGAAGACGATGTGCGACCTGTGCCGCACCCAGGACGCACCCGACGGCTCCCGCCTCGTGGTCGCGCCGCGGGCGGGGGCGCGCGGCAAGGCGGGCGACAGCGTCGGGCTCTACGTCTGCACCGACTTCGCCTGCGCGCAGCGCGCCCGGGCCAGGCGCAAGGAGCACCAGGTCTCGGTCACCGGCCGCCCCGACACCCGGGTGCCCGAGCTGCGGGAGCGGCTGCTCGCGTTCGTCGAGCGCGTGCGCGCCTAGGGCGTACGTCGCCGCTGCCACCAGGTGACCGCGAGGAGCAGGGGCACCGCGACGACGACCGTGACGGCGGACTGGACGAGGCCCTGGACGGTCTCGCCGCCCTGCAGCACGAGTGCGAACCCGCTCGCCACCCCCACCGTCACGCCGGTCGCCACGGCGGCCGGGACCGAGAAGGTGAGGTCGGCGTCCGGTTCCCCCCGCGGCCAGGTCAGCAGGTGGCCGGCCACGAGCGTCGCGCCGAACGCGACCGCCCAGACGGCCGGCAGCACCCGCCCGAGCGCGAGGCAGACGACCACCACAACGAGCAGCACGGCCAGCGCGAGCGCCACCACCGACCGGGTACGCCGCAGCCGGCTGTCGGGCGGACCGAGCCAGGTCACCATGCGCCCACCACATCACACGCCTGACGTCGCGCCAGGGGGGTAACCAGGGGCGTGGACACCCCAGACCCCCGCACCGCCCTCGTCGTCGGCGCCACCGGCATCGCCGGCTCCGCGCTCTGCCACCAGCTCGTCGACGAGGGGTGGCGGGTGCTCGGGCTCTCGCGCAGCGGCCGGGTGCCGGTGGAGGGTGTCGAGCCGGTCTCGGCCGACCTGACCGACGCCGACGCGCTGCGCGAGGCGCTGGCGCCGTACGAGCCGACGCACGTGTTCGTCACCGCCTGGATCCGGCAGGACACCGAGGAGCAGAACATCGAGGTCAACGGCGGCCTCGTGCGCGACCTGCTCGCCGCCGTCAGCGGCACGGGCGTGCAGCACGTGGCGCTGCTGACCGGGCTGAAGCACTACCTCGGGCCGTTCGAGGCCTACGGCCAGGGCGAGGTGCCCGACACGCCGTTCCACGAGGACGAGGAGCGGCTGCCGCACGACAACTTCTACTACGCGCAGGAGGACGAGCTCTTCGCCGCCGCCGAGCGCGACGGGTTCACCTGGAGCGTCCACCGCGCGCACACGATCATCGGCCACGCCGTCGGCAACGCGATGAACATCGGGCAGACCCTCGCCGCGTACGCCGCCCTCTGCCGCGAGACCGGCCGTCCCTTCACCTTCCCGGGCTCGGAGACGCAGTGGAACGGCGTCACCGACCTGACCGACGCCGGCATCAACGCCGAGCAGATGGTGTGGGCCGCGACCACGACCGAGGCGGCCGACACGGCGTACAACATCGCCAACGGTGACGTGGTGCGGTGGCGCTGGCTGTGGCCCCGGCTGGCCGAGCGGCTCGGCGTCGACTGGGAGGGGTACGCCGACGCCCCCCGCCCGCTCGAGGAGCAGGTCGCCGCGCTGGACGACGCCGACGGCACCTGGTCGGCCATTGCGGAGCGCGAGGGGCTCGTCGAGGCCGACCTGTCGCGCGTCGCGTCGTGGTGGCACACCGACGGCGACCTCGGCCGCGACATGGAGTGCCTGACCGACATGACCCGCAGCCGCGAGCGCGGGTTCGCGGCGTACCGCTCCACCCTGCACGCCTTCACCGACCTCTTCGACACCCTCGAGGCCGAGAAGGTCGTCCCGGCCCCGCCCGCTCCCAGAGGAGCCCGCGAGGGACGAGCGGGCGTCACGAAGGGCGCGGCACCGGCCCGACGCCCTTCACCCGTCCCGGCACGACCGCCGCGTGCTGCTGACCCGGGCCCAGCCCGTCACGCGCGGCGAGCCGGTCGGCCACCCAGCCGGTGACGAACCCGTAGACCGACTTGTGCAGCAGGTCGATCACGAGCTCGTCGCGGGGCCAGGTGGGAGGCGGGGCGCCTACGCCGGTGGCGTTCTCGAGCAGCTGGTCGTTGGTGAGCCGCACGACGGTGAACTTCGCCGACGACCACGGCCCGCGCAGCCCCGCCTGCGCCATGGCCGAGCGCAGCACGCCGAGCACAATCGCCTGACCCGCGTGCATCAGCAGGTTCTCGCGGCGCGACTCCGTCTCGGGCATCCCGCCGACGCGCTCCATGGTGCGGGCGGGCACGAACGAGTCGGGCCGCCCGGTGACCGCCTGCTCCAGCCGCTCGCCGAGCGTCATCGCCACCACGCCGACGGTCCCCGCCGTCAGCCCCTGCCAGACCACTCGTCGCCACTGCACCGCAGGGCGATACCCACTCGCGTCAGTCAGCGACGTGCGCCGCCACGGCGAGGTGGTCGGATCCGCCGAGCCGGTGCGTCGCGACCTCCGTGATCGTCAGGCCGCGGCCGACGAGCACGTGGTCGAGCTGCACCTTCGGCGAGGGCGAGGGGTACGTCGCCCCGGCCGCCGCCGCGGTCAGGCCCGACGCCACCGCCGCGACGGGACGGGGAAGGTTGAGGTCGCCCAGCAGCACCGTCGGTCCGGGCAGCCGCGCCGCCCACCGCACCACCTCGCGCAGCTGCTTGACCGCCCGCGTCGGGGCGAACGACAGGTGCGTGCTGACCACAGTCACGTCGTCGAGCACCGCGGCCAGCGCGACCCGCGGCTCGTCAGGCACCCACAGCACCTTCCCGGGCTCGGTCGGCACCGGGAGCTTCGCGTTCGACGGCTCGAGGTGCAGCTCGTGCCAGGCGACCACGGGGCGGCGCGTGGCCAGGGCGACGCCGTACGACGCCTGCACTGGGTCGCCCCCCGTGGCCGCGACGACGCCCTCGGGGGACCCGGGCGAGCCGTGGACCGCCGCCGCGAACCGCACCTCGCACCCGAGCGCCGCACCCAGGTCGGCCGCCTGGTCGGCCGAGCCGGAGCGGGGGAGCAGCCGGTCGACCTCCTGCACGGCCCACACGTCGGCGTCGACGGCTGCCGCGGCCGACACCCAGGACGCGTGGTCGTGGGTGCCGTCGAGCAGCCGGCCCGAGGCGGCGTTGGCGGTGACGACGCGAAGGCTCACGACCGGTCAGTGCCCCGCTAGCGTGCGGGCATGGGCGACGACGCCGAGCTGTTGCGGCGCTTCCACGCCGCGACGTCGGGCCAGGAGCTGGTCGGGCTGCGCGACCTCGCCTCGATGCTGCTCGGGCCGGGTGAGGCTGCGGAGCGCCCGCGGCTGCGCCGGGCACCGCTGCGCGACGTACGGCTGCTGACGCTGCGGCTCGAGCTCGACCACGCTGAGCCACCGATCTGGCGCGAGGTCGAGCTGCGCTCCGACCTGGTGCTGGCCGACGTGCACGCGGTGGTGATGGCGGCGTACGGCTGGGCCGACCGGCACCTCCACCGCTTCTCGCTCGGCGGCGGGCCGTTCGACCAAGGCGGCGAGCTGTTCCTGTGCCCGTTCGACGTCGACGAGGGGGAGGACGTCGGCGACGGGGCGTGGCGGGTGCGGCTCGACGAGGTGGTGCGCGACGCGGGCGACGTGCTGCGCTACGTCTACGACTACGGCGACATGGTCGAGCTGACGCTGCGGGTCGTCGCGGTGCGCCCCGCTCCTGACGACGCGCGGCTGGTGGTCGCGACGGGCGGGTCGCGCGCGGCGCCGCCGGAGGACTGCGGCGGCCTGACCGACGCCGTCGACCTCGCCGGCGTGCTGCCCGACCCGGCGCGCTTCGACCTGGTCGAGCTTGAGGCGGCGCTGGGCTCGATGTACCTCGACCTCCGTCGCCGCGGCGTCCACCCGCTCCTCGCCGAGCTGTGCCAGCGGCTGCTGCGCACCGAGTCGGGAGACGACCTGCCGCTGCGGCTTCTGGGCTCGTCGGCCCCCGACCCCGACGACGCGGCGCTCGCGGCGGCGTACCGGCCCCACCGCTGGCTGCTCGACCGCGCGTACGGCGACGGCATCCCGCTGACCGGTGCCGGCTACCTCCGGCCCGCCGACGTCGAGGCGCTCGCCGACCTCGTGCCGGGCGTGCGTGGCTACCCGGGCGCGAGGACGCGTGAGGTGCACCTGCCGCCGCTGCTCGCCTTCCGCGAGTCGCTGCAGACGCTCGGCCTGCTGCGCAAGCGCAAGGGCCGGCTGCTGCTGACCAGGGCCGGCGACGTCGCCCGCCGCGACCCCGGCGCGCTCCGCGCCCACCTCGCCGACCGGCTGCGTCCCGACGACAGCAACCGGTTCGCCCTCGAGGCGTCGCTGCTCGTCCTGGCGTACGCCGCCACCGCCCCCGGCGGCGCGCTCCCGCTGGCCCGCATCGCGCGCATCCTCGGCGAGTTCGGCTGGTCGAACGGCGGCGAACCCATCAGTCGCTTCGCCCTGAGCCACGTCGTCCGGGACTGCTGAAGGTTCGATTGTCATCTGATCTGTGGCGACATCTGTCGCCGCTGGAAGGATGTCGACCATGCCCGCTCCCCACCCCAAGGAGTTCCGCGACGACGTCGTCGCGGT
>NZ_BAAHAA010000013.1:0-110276 GCF_054777915.1 Nocardioides marmoraquaticus
GGCCCCGGGCCAGGTCGGCGTCGTCGGCCGTCGCGTCGAGCTCGGCGAGCCGGCGCCGAGCCTGCGCGCCGTGCTGCTGCCGGCGCTGGAGCGTCTCCTCGTGCTCCAGGCGCGCGCGCAGCCCGGCCGTGACCTCGGCCGCCTCGGTCTCGCGGGCACGGGCGTCGCGCACGTCGCGGACGACCTGGGCCGCGCGATCCTCGACCCATTGGGCGAGCTCACCGGGGGCGAGGTCCTGCAGGACCTCGGTCGAGACGGCATCCCCGTGGGCGGCACCCTCGACGTCGGGTCGGGTGGGCAGGTCGACCCCGGTGGCCTCGCCCAGCCGGTCGAGGAGTGCCGCGCAGCGACCCAGCCGGTCGGAGGCCGCACGCTGCGCCTCGCGGCGTCGCTCGGCCAGCCACCGCTCGACGTCGTCGTAGCGGCGGGTGCGGAAGAGCCGCTTGAGCACGTCGTGCCGCTCGGCCGAGCTCGCGCGCAGGAACGTCTGGAACCGGCCCTGCGGCAGCATCGCCACCTGGGTGAACTGGCTGCCCGTCATGCCGAGCAGGTCGCCGACGAGCTGGCCGGTCTCGTCGAGCCGGGTGCTCACGGCCTGCCAGGCGCCGTCGCGGTGCTCCTCGGCGACCACGGCGGCCTGGATGCGCCGTGTGCCGGAGCCGCGGCGCTTGGGACGGTCCCACGCGGGGGAGCGCGACAGCCGCAGCCGCCGGTCGCCGACGCTGAAGGTGAGCACCACGCGCGGCTCGGCGTCGGGTGCGGCGTGGTCGCTGCGCAAGTGCCGGGCGCCACCGCGGTCGCCGGGGACCTCGCCGTACAGCGCGAAGCAGACGGCGTCGAGGACGCTGCTCTTGCCGGCCCCGGTGTCACCGGTGAGCAGGAACAGCCCGGCCGCGCCGAGGTCGTCGAAGTCGACACCGACCGTGCCGGCGAACGGGCCGAACGCGGTGATCTCGAGGTGGTGCAGCCGCATCAGCCGACCCCGTCCAGGGTCTGCGCGGTGTCGAGGTCACGCTCGACGGCGAGGTCGCGGTCGTCGGGACAGCACTCGAGGGCGCGACGCAGCAGCGCTGCCTCGTCGTCGGTGGCGCGGGAGCGCACGTGCTCGACGAAGTCGAGGGCGACCAGCTCGGCGGGCCGTCCGGTCGCCGACGGTCGGGCCGCGCGCTCGGAGTCGCCGCCGACGGGCTCGAAGCGCAGCGCGAGGGTGTGGGGGAAGCGGGTGCGGAGCCGGGCCATGGGCTCGGCGGGACGCTCGGCGTCGGTCAGGGTGACCTGCACCCAGGCCTGCTCGTGGGCGGCGTGGGCGGGGTCGACCAGCAGCTCCTCGAGCGTGCCGCGCAGCAGCGCGAGCTCGCGGGGCCGTGGCGCGGGGACGAGCTCGACGTCGCGGAGGCCCTCGGGGCCGAGGTCGACCAGCCAGGACCCCTTGGTGTGCCCGGCCTCGGAGAAGGAGTAGGCGACGGGGGAGCCGGAGTAGCGCACGGACTCAGAGAGGCGGGCCGGGGTGTGCAGGTGGCCGAGGGCGACGTAGTCGATGCCGTCGAAGGCCGACAGCGGGACGGCGCTCACCCCGCCCACGGCGATGTCGCGCTCGCTGTCGGAGGCCTGCCCGCCGGTGACGAAGGCGTGTGCCAGCACGACCGACCGCGTGCCCGGCCGGCTCGCGAGGTCGGTCCGGACCCGGCGCATGGCCTCGCCGAGGGCCGTCGCGTGACTGCGCGCCGGCAGCGCCCACGCGCTGCGCGCGACGTCGGGGTCGAGGTAGGGCAGGGCGTGGACGGCCACCGGGCCGTGCTCGTCGGCGAGGAGCACGGGCTCACCGACCCGCGTGAGGTCGGCTCGCACGTGAACACCTGCGACGTCGAGCAGGCGGCTGCCGAAGCCCAGGCGCCGGGCCGAGTCGTGGTTGCCGCTGGAGACCACGACGCGGGCGCCGGTCGCGGCCAGGGCGTGCAGGCCGCGGTCGGCCAGGGCGACGGCGTCGACGGGCGGCAGCGCCCGGTCGTAGACGTCGCCGGCGACGAGCACCGCGTCGACCTCGCGCTCGACCACCACCTCGACGAGGTGGTCGAGGAACGCCTGCTGCGCGGCCAGGAGGTCCTGGCCGTGGAACGACCGGCCGAGGTGCCAGTCGGAGGTGTGCAGCAGGCGCATGCCAGGAGGCTAGGAGCGACCTCCGACAGTTCTGCCCAGCACACGCCGCGACGGGTCAGGAGCGCAGCCGCTCCGCGCCGGCGTACGCCACGCAGCGTCCGGCCCGGGTGAACCCGACCAGCAGGAGTCCGGCCTCCTCGGCGAGCGACGCCGCCAGGGAGGTGGGCGCCCCCACGGCGACGACCGCGCTGATGCCGGAGACCACCGCCTTCTGCACCAGCTCGAAGCCGATCCGGCCGCTCAGGACCAGCACCGGCGGCACCGCGCCGCCGGTGAGCAGTCGTGACCCGACGACCTTGTCGACCGCGTTGTGGCGGCCGACGTCCTCGCGGACGACGACGGGCGCGCCGTCGGCCTCGAAGAGCCCCGCGGCGTGGATGCCGCCGGTGCGCTCGAAGCCCGGCTGCTGCTCGCGCAGCCGGTCGGGCAGCGCCAGCACGGTCGCGACGTCGAGCTCCACCGGCCGGGGAGGAGCGGTGCGGCCGAGCACGTCCTGCACGGTGTCGCTGCCGCAGACGCCGCAGGCGGAGCTCACCAGGCGCACCGCCGGCAGCGACAGCGCGGGGCGGGCGAGGTCGACGGTGACGACGTTGAACTCCTCGAGGTCGCCCAGGTCGCGGTCGGTGCAGTAGCGCACGCCGCGCAGGGAGGTCGGCTCCGTGACGCCCTCGTGCACCAGCCAGCCCGCCGCGAGCTCGAAGTCGTGGCCCGGGGTGCGCATGGTGAGGCCGACCCGCTGCGCGGGCGACCCGGGCCAGCCGACCCTGATCTCGAGCGGCTCCTCGGTGACGACACGGTCCTCGTGCTCGAGGCGCTGGCCGTCGCGCAGCTCGACGACGCGGGTGCGGACGCTGGGGCCGGGTCGGCGGGACCGGGTGCTCGTCACGCCCCGAACGTACCCACGACCCGCGCGGCTGCGCTCAGAGGTCGCGGTAGCGCCGTGCCCGGCCGAGGGCCTCGGACAGCTCGTCGCGGCCGACCACGCGCGGGTGGGCGAAGTCGCCGTCGGCGGCGTAGATGCCGGCGTACGCCGGGAGGTCGCGCTGGAAGCGCCACCCCTCGGCGAGCGGGCCCGCGTCGAGGGCGTCGTACCCGAGCCGGTCGATCAGCTCGACGGCCTCGACCTTGGCTGCGTCGTCGTCGCCCGCGATCGGCAGGGTCGTGCGCTCGGCGTCACCGGAGACCCGGGACAGCGAGCGCAGGTGCTCGAAGTAGATGTTGTTGAAGGCCTTGACGACGCGGGCCCCGTCGAGGTGGCGCTGCACCAGCTCCGAGGTCGTCGTCGACTCGTCGTCGAGCTCGACGACGTGTCCGTCGCGGTCGGGGTAGTAGTTGACGGTGTCGAGCACGACCTTCCCGGCGAAGGGCTCGGTCGCGAGGTCGCCGACCGCCCTCAGCGGGATGGTCACGACGACGGCGTCACCGGCCGCTGCCGCCTCGGCGGCGGTGGCTGCCCGCGCCCGCGGCCCCAGCTCGTCGACGAGGTCGGCGAGGGTCTCCGGTCCGCGGCTGTTGGCGAGGACGACGTCGAGGCCGGCACCGACCGCGAGGCGGGCCAGGGTGCTGCCGATGTTGCCGGAACCGACGAGGGCGAGGGTGGCGATGGTCATGGCGACGCAACGCGCACCGGCCGTCCCGTGTTCCGCGCCGCGAGGTGCGGTGGGCGGTTCCGGGACGGCCGGTGGCGTGCGTCGGGCCGGCGCCTCGTCTCAGACGGGTCGGGCCTGCGGCGCGCCCTCGGCCGTCTTGCCCGGGTCGCTCACGACGATGTCGCCCAGGGCGTCGTCGATGCGACGCATCACCTCGGTGTCGAGCCGGACGCCGGCGGCCTTGACGTTGTCGCTGACCTGCTCGGGTCGGGAGGCGCCGACGAGCGCCGCGGCGACGTTGTCGTTCTGCAGCACCCAGGCGACGGCCAGCTGAGCCATCGACAGGCCGAGGTCGTCGGCGATCGGCTCGAGGTCCTGCACCCGGCGCAGCGTCTCGTCGTTCATGAAGCGCGAGATCATCTGGGCACCACCGCCCTTCTCGTCGGTCGCGCGCGAGCCGGCGGGCAGCTCCTCGCCGGGCTTGTACTTGCCGGTGAGCACGCCCTGGGCGATCGGTGACCAGACGATCTGGGAGACGCCGAGCTCCTGGCAGGTGGGCACGACCTCGCCCTCGATGACGCGCCACAGCATGGAGTACTGCGGCTGCGAGGAGATCAGCTGGATGCCGAGCTGCTGGGCGAGCTCGTGGCCCGCGCGGATCTGCTCGGCGGTCCACTCGCTGACGCCGATGTAGAGCGCCTTGCCCTGCCGCACGACGTCGGCGAACGCCTGCATCGTCTCCTCGAGCGGGGTCTCGGTGTCGAAGCGGTGGGCCTGGTAGAGGTCGACGTAGTCGGTCCGCAGCCGGCCGAGCGAGCCGTTGATCGACTCCATGATGTGCTTGCGCGAGAGGCCGACGTCGTTCTTGCCCTTGGGACCGGTGGGCCAGTAGACCTTGGTGAAGATCTCGAGCGACTCGCGCCGCTCGCCCTGCAGTGCCTCGCCCAGCACCGTCTCGGCGGCGGTGTTGGCGTAGACGTCGGCGGTGTCGAAGGTGCTGATGCCCTCGTCGAGCGCGGCACGCACGCACTGCGTGGCGACGTCGTTCTCGACCTGCGAGCCGTGGGTGAGCCAGTTGCCGTAGGTGATCTCGGAGATCTTGAGGCCAGAGTTGCCGAGGTAGCGGAATTCCATGTCCTCGACCCTACGACCGGGCCGGTGCGGCTAGCCCGGGGTGGTGACGTCGGTGATGCGCACCGACGTGGCCGGGGCGACGCCGTCGGGTGCGGTGCCGGCCGCGGCCACGTCGCGCACGACCTGCAGGCCGGCGGCGCTCATCCGGCCGAAGACGGTGTAGGCGTTGCCCAGCACGCTGTCCTCGTGGACGAGGAAGAACTGCGAGCCGTTGCTGTCGGGCCCGGCATTGGCCATCGCGAGGGTGCCGGCGGGGTAGGTGCAGGCCTGCTTGCCGGTCGCGGGGTCGACCTGGTCGAGGCCGCAGTCGAGGCGGGGGTCGTCGGTGGTCAGCTCGTCGGCGAAGGAGTAGCCGGGCCCGCCGGTGCCCTCGCCGGTGGGGTCGCCGCACTGCAGCACGCTCAGCCCGCCACCACCGGTGAGCCGGTGGCACGGGGTGTCGTCGAAGTAGCCCTGGTCGGCCAGCGACAGGAAGCTGTCGACGGCGCACGGCGCAGCGTCGGGCTCGAGGCTGATCGGCACGTCACCCCGGTCGGTGACGATGGTCGCGCGGGTGGGCGCGTCGGGGTCCGGGTCGGGGTCCGGCTGATCGACCTCGCGGGCTGCGGGGCCGTCCGCGACGTAGCGACACTCGCCCGGCGGCTGGGTGCTGGGGGTCGCGGACGTCTCGTCGTCACCGCACCCGGTAAGGCCGAGCAGGGCGACGAGGGCGAGGAGGACGACGGGTCGACGCAGGGCGCGGCGCAGGGAGGACATCGGTCCGGATCGTAACGGCGGTGGAGGTCGCTCAGCGTCGACGGGGCGGTCGGGCGACGTCGAAGCGCCGGGCCAGCACGCGTTCCACCACCCGCTCCGGCAGCACGCGGCGCAGCGTCGTCGTGACCGGGGCCCCGCTGCCGACGGCGTACTCGGCGGCGGGCGGGTCGGCCTCGACCGCCTCGAGCACGGTGCGGGCGACGCGCTCCGGCGACACCCCCGTGCGCTCCGCGGCGTCGAGGCGGGCCAGCATCCGGCGCAGCGGCTGCTCGTACGGCGACCCGGGCGCGACGTGGACCGTGCGGCGGGCGCTGATGCCGGTCGCGGTGGACCCCGGCTCGACCGTCGTCAGCCACACGCCGTGCGGCGCCAGCTCCAGTCGCGCAGCGGTCGCGAAGCCCTTCAGCGCCGCCTTGCTCGCGACGTACGACGAGCGGTAGGCGAGCGGGAAGGTCGCGAGCAGCGAGCCCACCATGACGACGCGGCCGCGACCGCGGGCCCGCATGCCCGGCAGCAGGTGCTGCGTCAGCTGGACCGGTCCGACGACGTTGACGTCGAGCACGCGGCGCAGCGCGCCGAGGGGCAGCTCCTCCAGCGGCCCGCTCTGCGACTCGCCGGCGTTGTTGACCAGCACGTCGACGCCCAGGCCCTCGGCCGCCAGCGACGCGCAGAACCCGGGCACCGAACCCACGTCGGCGAGGTCGAGCGCACGCAGCGGCACGTCGTCGAGGCGTCGCTCGGCCGGGACGGCGTCGGGCCGTCGGCAGGTGCCGACGACGGCGTAGCCGCGGTCACGCAGCAGGGCGGCGGTCGCGAGGCCGATGCCGGAGGAGGCGCCGGTGACGAGGGCGAGGGGAGCGGGGGCCATGCCACGAGGCTAGGCAGGTGCCGGCGCGGATCCCTGCCCGCTGCGGCCCCGGAACGCCTAGAGTCGTCGTCGGTGGACCGGTCACGGCGACCGGCCGGAGGGAGCGTGGGTCGTGGTTCGCATCATCGTCATCGTGCTGGTGGTCCTGGTCGTCCTGTTCCTCGTCCGGGCACTGATGCGGCGCCGCTGACCCGCACCCGGGGCGTGCACCGGCTGGACTCGTGGGCCATGATGGGCGCGTGGCCGGCTCGCCGGGCACCGGTCCGGCAGCGAGGCCACTGCTGCCTCGCCGTACCCGAAGGGATGCCGTGACCCCATCGCACGACCGCGCCGACACGCCGAACTTCGCGCGCTGGCGCTACCTCTACGACCAGGAGCGCTGGGAGTTCTCGCCCGAGCTGCTCGTCCTGACCGACGTCGCGACCGAGGCCCCGACCGGCCTCGACGTCTTCTTCGCCGCGATGCCGATCGAGGAGGAGCGTGAGGCGCTGCGCGAGACCATGGACAGCGCGGTGCGCGAGCACACCAGCTTCGCCGCCCAGATCCGCCTCACCACGCGGTCCCGCGGGGAGGCCGTGTTCGCCCTGGTGGCCGACACCGTCTTCGACGCAGAGGGCCGCGCGGTCGAGCTGCGTGGCTTCACCACCGACGTGACCGAGGAGGTGCGGGTCGCCACCCGTGCTGCGGTCGACGCGGCCACCCGCCACCGTCGTGCGATCGAGCAGGTCAAGGGCGCCCTCATGGTCACCTACCGCATCGACGAAGTCACCGCCTTCGCCCTCCTGCGCCAGCAGTCCAACGCGCACAACATCAAGCTCAACCTGCTGGCCGAGCACGTCAGCCGCGCCATGGGTTCGGGCCTGCGCAGCGGCCAGGTGCCGATGATGGAGCTGCTCGAGGGCGTGGCACGTCGCCTCAGCACGGGCGCCGAGCCCACCCAGCTGACCAGCTGAGGCCGGCACCTAGCAGGCGTCGGCGGGCTCGACCAGCTCCACCCGGTCGCCCAGTCGGAGCGCACCGCCGGTGAGCACCCGCACCACCGAGCCGCCGCGTCGGCGCAGTGCCTCGTGGGCGCCCGGCCCGACGGTGTCCTCCATGATCCGGCAGGGGGCGGCGACCCGGACGACCTCCACCTCCAGCTCGCCGAGGCGCAGGCGCGTGCCCGGTCGCGTCGGCACCGCGCCGTGGCTGAGGGTGACGTTGCGCCGGGTGCTGCCCGGCTCGATGGTGCTGCCCCACGCCGCTCCCGCCGCCCGGAGGTCGGAGAGCGACTGCACCGTCAGGTGGCGGTGCCGGGCGTCCTCGTAGCGGTCGCCGGTGAAGCCGTGCCCGGACGCGGCGTACGCCTCCTCGACGGCCCGGGTGGGGAGCCGCCGGGCCTTGGCGAGGTGGATGGCCACCACCGTCGGAGGGACCGTCGGCGGGTCTTCCGGACTGTCGGGGGTCGGTGGCACCGTGCTCACATGACCACTCTGACCGACCGCCCCCAGACCGCGCTGCTCGTGGTCGACGTCCAGACCGGAGTCGTCGCGGGTGCCCCGCGTCGCGACGAGGTCGTCGCGACCATCGCCGGGCTCGTCGAGCGCGCCCGTGCCGGTTCCGTCCCGGTGGTGTGGGTGCAGCACTCCGCCGACGACCTGCCGCAGGGCTCCGAGCCCTGGGCGATCGTGCCGGAGCTGTCGCCGCGTGACGACGAGGCCGTGGTGCACAAGATCCACGGCGACTCCTTCGAGGCCACCGACCTCGAGGACGTGCTGGCCGAGCACCACGTGGGGCGGCTCGTCGTGGCCGGGGCGCAGAGCGACGCGTGCATCCGCTCCACCATCCACGGAGGCTTCGTCCGTGGCTACGACGTCACCCTGGTGGGCGACGCCCACACCACCGAGGACCTCACCGAGTGGGGGGCGCCGCCGCCGGAGCAGGTGATCGCGCACACCAACCTCTACTGGGGGTTCCAGTCCGGTCCCGGGCGCACGGCCGAGACGGTGTCCGCCGACGAGGTGAGCTTCGCCTGAGGGCCGCGGCGTGCGCCATGCTCTGGTGCATGAGCCAGATCCCCGCGACCGCCGACCTCGTCGACCAGCACGGCGACGCACTCCAGTCCTGCGACCTGCAGCTGCGCCAGTACGGTGCCCGGGCCACGTTCGGTGGCCGCATCGCCACCGTCCGCTGCCACCGTGACAACGCGCTCGTCAAGGCCGCGCTGGCCGAGCCGGGCCAGGGCCGCGTCCTGGTGGTCGACGGCGACGGGGCGCTCGAGTCGGCGCTGATGGGTGACCTCATCGCCGCGTCCGCGGTCGAGCACGGCTGGTCGGGCGTGGTGGTGCACGGGGCGGTGCGCGACGTGGCCGTGCTGCGGACCCTCGACCTGGGCGTCAAGGCCCTGGGCTCCAACCCTCGCAAGAGCGCGAAGGACGGCGCCGGCGAGCGCGAGGTGACGGTGTCGTTCGGCAGCGTCGACTTCGTCCCCGGGCGGTGGCTGGTGAGCGACGAGGACGGTGTGGTGGTGCTGCCCGACGGTGTCGGGCCGTGAGCCGGAGCGTGAGTCCGGGCGTGGGTCCGGGCGTGGGTCCGGGCCTGGGTCCGGGCGACCGCTACACCCACGGCCACGAGCAGGCCACCCTCGCCTCGCACGGCACCCGGTCTGCCGCGACCTCGGCGGCCTACCTCCTGCCCGAGCTGCGCCCCGGCGACCGGCTCCTCGACGTCGGCTGCGGTCCGGGCACCGTGACCCTCGACCTCGCGGACGCGGTCGCCCCGGGAGGGCAGGTCGTCGGGGTGGAGCCCGTCGAGGCGCCCCTGCAGGCCGCCCGGGCGGAGGCACGGCGCCGGGGCGACGTCACGACCCGCTTCGAGCGCGGTGACGTGATGGCGCTGCCGCACGACGACGGCAGCGTCGACGTCGTGCACGCCCACCAGGTGCTGCAGCACCTGAGCGATCCCATCGGTGCGCTGCGTGAGATGGCCCGCGTGTGCCGACCGGGCGGACTGGTGGCCGTCCGCGACGCCGACTACGCCGCCATGTCGTGGCACCCGCAGCCGGAGGGGCTGGACGAGTGGCGGCGCACCTACCGCGCCGTGGCCCGGGCCAACGGTGCCGAGCCCGACGCCGCGCGCCACCTGCGCGGGTGGGCGGCGGCGGCCGGCCTGAGCGACGTGAGGTTCTCGACGTCGACCTGGTTGTACGCCGACCCGGCCTCGTGCCGGTGGTGGGGCGAGAGCCAGGCCGAGCGCTACAGCGGGGAGGTCTTCGTCGGCCAGGCGCGCGAGCACGGCCTCGACGACGGAGGCCAGCGCATCGCTGCTGCGTGGCGGGAGTGGGGCGCGCACCCGGAGGCGTGGTTCGTCGTCGTGCACGGCGAGCTGCTCGCCCGGGTCCAGCCCTGATGCCCGGCTAGGTCTGCTGCTCCAGCTCGCGCAGCACGTCGACCAGCACCGGCTCGAAGGCGTCGGCCATGGCGGCGTACCCGGCGTCGTTGGGGTGGAAGAAGTCGGCGGCGAGACGACCGCGCCAGCTGTCGGGCCCGGAGGTCCGCAGGTCGACCGTGCGCAGCCGCCCCTCGGCCACGGCGGCGTCGATCGCCGCGTTGGCCAGGCGGGCGGGCTCCGGGGGCTGGGGGAGCGTGGCGACGACGGCGCCGGAGGGCAGCCGGGAGACCAGCCGGCCCATGGCGTCCGGGAGCGCCCTGCTGCGGGCGCGGCCACCGAACAGGTCGTTGGACCCGACCAGCACCGTCACCAGGTCGGGGGCGACGACGGCCGGGGGAAGACGCTCCAGGACGGGCAGCTGCTGGTCGAGGACGTCGGCCACCCGGGCGCCGGTGGCGGAGAGGTTGACGACGGCGAGCGGGTGGCCCCGGGCGGACAGCCGTTCGTGCAGCACGCCCACCAGGCCGGCGTCGGGGCCCGACGCCCCGACGCCCTGGGAGAGGGAGTCTCCCAGCACGACCCATCGACGCGTGGTCTGGGCGCCGGCGAGCAGCGCGAGGTTGCGGCGGTGCCAGGACGCGGCGTAGGGCTCGGCCTGGGCACGCACCCGCGCGACGCCCGGCAGCACCCGGCCGAGCGCCCGCACGAACCGCCCGGTCGGACGACCGGTGCGGTTGTCGTAGCCCTGCAGGGGGTCGTGCACGTCGCGCATACTGTCAGTGACCGGCGACAGCATGGTCGTGCGGGCAGGGTGTGGGAACCACTTGACGGCGATCGAACATGTGTTCGATCATCTCGGGGTGAGTCCCCGCCCCGGCGTCGCCGTCCCCGACCTGCAGCAGCTGCGGGACCGGGTGCGGACGCTGGAGCGGCCCACCCCGGGCGTCGAGCTGGCCCGTGGTCGCAGCGTCGCGGCGCTGCCCGTGCTGCGCGGCGGCAGCAGCGTCGAGGTCTCCGACCTGGGCCTCGCGATGGCCCTGCTCGGCGGTCCGACGTCGGCCGGCAGCTGGTGCGCCGTCGTCGGCGTGCCCGACTTCGGCGCCGAGGCCGCAGCCGGTCTCGGCGTCGACCTGGCGCGCGTCGTGCTCGTCCCCCGACCGGCGGAGCAGTGGCTGGAGGTGGTCGCGGCGCTCGTCGACGTGGTGTCGCTCGTGCTGCTGCGACCGCCGGAGCGGGTCTCCGACGGCACGGCGGCCAGGTTGTCCGCCCGGCTGCGGCGTCGCGACGCGGTCCTGCTGGTGCAGGGGGAGTCCGGTGCGTGGCCGCGCTGCGAGCTGCGCCTGCGCACCACCCGCACCGCGTGGTCGGGCGTGGGGGAGGGGCACGGGCGGCTGCGCGTGCGCGACCTCGAGGTGCAGGTGCGCGAGGGTGCGCGGCCGCCGCGTCTCGTCCCGGTGCGGCTCGGCCCGGCCGGGCCACTCGTGACGGGCTCCCGTGACGCCGTCGACACCACCGCGGCACGGGGTCCCGGCCACGACCAGGTGTGGGAGGCGGGGTGACGTCGACGCAGGCGCTCGGCCCAGCCGACCAGCGCGTCCTCGTGGTGTGGTGTCCCGACTGGCCCGTGACCGCGGCCTCCGTCGAGTCGGGCGTCCCCGAGAGAGCGCCCGCCGCGGTGGTGCACGCCAACGTGGTGCAGTCGTGCAACGCGCCCGCGCGGGCCGACGGGGTGCGTCGGGGCATGCGGCGACGCGATGCGCAGGCGCGTTGCCCCGACCTCGCGGTGCTGCCGGCGTCCTCCGACCGTGACGAGCGCGCCTTCGAGGAGGTACTGAGCGCCATCGAGGAGGTCGGCCCCGGCGTCGCCCCGCTGCGGCCGGGACTCGTGGCGCTGCGCGCCCCGGGGCGCTACTACGGGGGCGAGGAGCAGGCGGCGGCGGTGCTGGCCGAGCGGTTGGTGGGTCGCGGTGTGTGGGACAACCGCTCCGGCATCGCCGACGAGCTGTTCACCGCCGAGCACGCCGCGCGCCGCTCCGCGGTGCAGGAGAGCACGGTGATCCCTCGGGGCGGCTCGGTGCCCTTCCTTCGCACGCTGCCAGTCGAGGTGCTCGACGACCCGGAGACCGTGAGCCTGCTGCGCCGTCTGGGGCTGCGCTCGCTGGGAGACCTCGCCAGCCTCCGACGCCACGAGGTGCGCGACCGGTTCGGGGCGCACGCCGCCTGGGTGCACCAGGTGGTCGGTGGCGAGGGCTCGGTGCACCTGGGGGCACGCACCCCACCGCCCGACCTGGCCCGTCACGTCGACTTCGAGCCGCCGCTCGACTCCGCCGAGACCATCGTCTTCAGCCTCCGGCGCACGGCCGAGGCCTTCGTGGCCGCGGTGGCCGCCCACGGCCTGGTGTGCACCGAGCTGCTCGTCGAGGCACGGTGCGAGGGCCAGCACCCCGACGACGAGCCGGCGTCGTCACGTGCGTGGCTGCACCCGCGGTTCTTCACCGCCGCCGACGTCATCGACCGGGTGCGTTGGCAGCTGCAGGGCGACTTCCGCTCCGGCGAGCTCGGCGCCCCCGTCGACAGGGTCCGGCTGGTGCCGCTCACCGTCGTCCCCGACGCCGCGCACGCCGACGCCCTGTGGGGCGGCACCGACGAGCAGGTCGCCCACGGGCTCGCCCGGGTGCAGGGCATGGTCGGTCACGACGGCGTCGTCGTCCCGGTTCTGCAGGGAGGCCGCAGCCCCGCCGACCGGCAGGCCTGGGTGCCCTGGGGCGAGCGACCCCGCGACCTGCGTCCGCCCGAGCTCCCGTGGCCCGGGTCGCTCCCGGCCCCCGCGCCCACCCGTGTGCTGCGCCCGCCCCAGTCCTGCCAGGTGGTCGACGGCACGCAGCGTCTGCTGGCCCTCGACGACCGCGGTGTGCTGTCGGGTCAGCCCGCCAGGTTCCGACCCCTGGTCGGCGAGGCGTGGCAGCCTGTCGCCGCCTGGGCCGGCCCCTGGCCGGTCGAGGAGCTCTGGTGGGAGGAGGCCCCCCGCCGGGTGGCCCGGTTCCAGGTGGTCGGCGTCGACGGACGCGCTTGGCTGCTGGTCCTCGACGACGGCACCTGGTGGACCGAGGCGGCGTACGACTGATGGACCGCTGATGGGGTGGCACAACCCCGACGAGATGTCGTGGCGCGAGCTCGAGGCACGGTTGTCGGGCCGCGTCCGCGAGATCACGATGCTGGAGCACGAGGCGCCGATCTCGCGGCGCCGCGCGCGCACCGAGCCGGGCCCGGTCGCGGGCCCCGGTGGGCCGGTCGTGCCGTACGCCGAGCTGCACTGCCACAGCAGCTTCAGCTTCCTCGACGGCGCCAGCGGCCCCGACGCCCTGGTGCGCGAGGCGGTGCGCCTGGGGCTCGACGCGCTCGCGGTGACCGACCACGACGGGCTCTACGCCGCCCCGCTGCTGGCCGAGAGCGCGACCACCCACGGCCTGGCCACCGTGTTCGGCGCCGAGCTGTCCCTGGGCCTGCGCTCGCCGCAGCTGGGGATGCCCGACCCCGAGGGCAGCCACCTGCTCGTGCTGGCCC
Organism: Nocardioides marmoraquaticus; assembly: GCF_054777915.1. Lineage (NCBI taxonomy): Bacteria > Bacillati > Actinomycetota > Actinomycetes > Propionibacteriales > Nocardioidaceae > Nocardioides > Nocardioides marmoraquaticus. Next base: position 13,438 of record NZ_BAAHAA010000013.1, read on the forward strand.
GGGGGGTCGAGGGCTACCACCGCCTGGCCGGCGCCATCACCCACGCGCAGCTGCGCGGCGACCAGAAGGGCCGGCCGGTCTACGACCTCGACGAGCTGGCGGAGCAGGGCCGGGACCACTGGGTCGTGCTGACGGGGTGCCGCAAGGGCGCGGTCCGTCAGGCGCTCGTCACACGTGGTCCGCAGGCGGCCGCCGAGGCGGTCGACGGCCTCGTACGTCGCTTCGGCCGCGACCACGTGGTGGTCGAGCTCACCGACCACGGGCTCCCGCTCGACACCGAGCACGACGACCTGCTGGCCCGGATCGCCGCCGAGCGAGGTCTTCCCGTGGTCGCGACCAACAACGTGCACCACGCCCGGCCCGAGGGCCACCGCCTGGCCTCGGCCATGGCGGCTGTGCGGGCCCGTCGCAGCCTCCCCGAGATGGACGGCTGGCTGCGTCCCTCGGGGGCGGCGTGCCTGCGCTCGGGCGAGGAGATGGCCGCCCGGTTCGCCCGGCACCCCGACGCGGTGCCGCGCTCGGTGGTGCTCGCCCGCGAGCTGGCCTTCGACCTGCGGGCGGCCACCCCCCGGCTCCCCAAGGACGGCATCCCCGAGGGCCACACCGCGACGACCTGGCTGCGCGAGCTCACCGAGCAGGGCTTCGCGCAGCGCTACGCCGGAACGCCGCAGGAGTCCGACGCGCGCGAGAAGGTCGAGCACGAGCTCGACGTGATCGCCCGCAAGGACTTCGCGGGCTACTTCGTCATCGTGCACGACATCGTCGCCTTCGCCCGCTCCCGCGGCATCCTGTGCCAGGGGCGGGGCAGCGCCGCGGCCTCCGCCGTCTGCTTCGCCCTCGGCATCACCGCCATCGACCCGGTCTTCTACCGGCTGCCCTTCGAGCGGTTCCTCTCCGAGCACCGCGACGAGGAGCCCGACATCGACGTCGACTTCGACTCCGACCGTCGCGAGGAGGTGATCCAGTGGGTCTACGACCGCTACGGCCGGCGCAACGCCGCCCAGGTCGCCAACGTCATCGCCTACCGGCCCAAGATGGCGGTGCGTGACGCGGCCAAGGCGCTGGGCCACGCCCCCGGGCAGCAGGACGCCTGGTCCAAGCAGGTCACCTCCTGGACCGAGGTCCGGGGCGAGACCACCGAGGGCTCCGTGCCCGAGCCCGTCCTGGCGCTGGCCGAGCAGCTGCTCGGCCAGCCCCGACACCTCGGCATCCACTCCGGCGGCATGGTGCTGACCGAGCGCCCCATCGGCGAGGTCTGCCCGATCGAGCGGGCCCGGATGGACAAGCGCACGGTGCTGCAGTGGGACAAGGACGCCTGCGAGTCGATGGGCCTGGTGAAGTTCGACCTGCTCGGCCTCGGCATGCTCAGCGCGCTCGACCACATGTGTCACATCGCCGCCGAGCACCTGGGGGAGCGGTGGGAGCTGGCCACCATCCCCAAGGAGGAGCCCGCCGTCTTCGACATGCTGTGCCGTGGCGACTCCGTCGGGGTCTTCCAGGTCGAGAGCCGGGCCCAGATCGGCACCCTGCCCCGGCTGCAGCCGCGCTCCTTCTACGACCTCGCGATCGAGATCGCCCTGATCCGTCCCGGCCCGATCCAGGGCGGGGCGGTGCACCCCTACATCCGGCGGGCCACGGGTCGTGAGGAGGTGACCTACCCCCACCCCGACCTCGAGCCGGTGCTGGCGCGGACACTCGGGGTCCCGCTCTTCCAGGAGCAGCTGATGGACATGGCCCGGGCGATAGGCGACTGCACCGCCGACGAGTCAGACCTGCTGCGCCGCGCCATGGGGTCCAAGCGCGGGGTCGAGCGCATCGAGAGCATCAAGGACAAGCTCTTCGCCGGCATGCGTCGTCGCGGCATCGTCGGCGCCGACGCCGAGTCGATCTACACCAAGATCCTGTCCTTCGCGAACTTCGGCTTCGCCGAGAGCCACTCGTTGTCCTTCGCCAAGCTCGTCTACGCCAGCTCGTGGTTCAAGCTGCACCACCCCGGAGCGTTCCTCGCCGCCCTGCTGCGCGCCCAACCGATGGGGTTCTACTCGGCACAGTCGCTCGTGGGCGACGCCCGCAGGCACGACGTGACGGTCCTCGGGCCCGACCTGGCCGCCTCGCGCGCCCGGGCCGACCTCGAGGCCCTGCCCGGAGTCACGCCTCGCGCGGGCGGTCTCGCGGCCTGCCTCGACGACCACACGGAGCGCACCCGCTTCGTCCAGGGCACCCCCGACCCCACCCCGGCGCACCGGCGCGACGCGGCGTACGCCGTGCGGCTGGGTCTCGACTCGGTGCGCGGCATCGGCGCCGAGGTCGCCCAGCGCATCGTCACGGCCCGGGAGGAGCGACCGTTCAGCGACACCGCCGACCTGTCGCGCCGTGCCGCGCTCGACGTGCGACAGCTCGAGGCGCTGGCCACGGCGGGGGTCTTCGCCAGCGCGGGGCTCTCGCGGCGACGGGCGCTGTGGGCCGCGGGGTGGACCGAGCGCGACGACCAGATCGAGGGCCTGCAGCTGGGCGGAGCACCCCCCGAGCTGCCCGAGATGGACGCCGTCGAGGAGACGCTCGCCGACCTGTGGGCGACCGGCACCACGCCCGGCGGCCACCCGTTCCAGCACCTGCGCGAGCAGCTGCGCGTAGCCGGCGTGCTCAGCGTGGCCGACCTCGCCACCCACGAGTCGGGGCGACGGGTCAGCGTCGCCGGCCTCGTGACCCACCGCCAGCGGCCCGGCACCGCCGGCGGCACCACCTTCCTTAACCTCGAGGACGAGACCGGCATGCTCAACGTCGTCTGCAGCGTGGGGGTGTGGCGTCGGCACCGCAGCGTCGCGGCGTCGGCCGCCGGGCTCGTCGTGCGCGGCATCCTCGAGCGGGAGGACGGTGTCATCAACCTCGTCGCCGACCGCCTCGGCCCGCTCGAGCAGCACCACCCCGAGGCCGCCCGAGCCCTCAAGGCGCGGCACCGGTCGCGCGACTTCCGGTGACAGATTGTGTAACAATCACAGGGTGCGTGCCGTCGTCGCCGTCCTGCTGGCGGCCCTGTGCTTCGCGAGCACCGGCACCGCGCAGGCGCTCGCCGACGCCGACGCCTCGCCCTACGCCGTCGGTCTGGCACGGGTGCTCCTGGGCGGGGCGCTGCTCGCGCTGTGGGTCCGGCGGGCGGCCGGTGGGCCGGAGCGGCGTACGACGGGAGCGCTGGCGCGGGTGCCTCGGGTGGTGCTGGTCGGGGTGGGGGCCCTGGGCGTGCTGGCCTACCAACCCACCTTCTTCGCCGGCACGGCGGCCAACGGCGTGGCCGTCGGCACCGTCGTGGCGCTCGGCTCCGCCCCCGTGGTGACGGGTCTCGGCGACGCGCTGCTGCGCCGTCGGGTGCCGTCGCCGCAGTGGGTGGTGGCCACCCTGCTCGCCCTCGTCGGGGTGGCGCTGGTCGGGGGAGTGGTGGGTGGTCCTCAGGTCGTGGCCGGGCCGGAGGTGCTGTGGTCGGTGGCTGCGGGGGCCTCCTACGCGGTCTACGCGTTGACGGGCAAGGAGCTGCTCGACCGGGGCTGGAGCTCGGGGCGCACGATGGGCTCGATGTTCGGCGCCGCGGCCGTCGTGGCGCTGCCGCTGCTGCTCCTGACCGGGCCGACGTGGGTCCTCGAGGCGCGCGGGCTGGCGCTGGTGCTGTGGCTGGGCGTGGTCACCACGACGGTGGCCTACCTGCTCTTCGGGTGGGGCCTGGCCCGGCTGCCTGCCACGACGGTCGCGACGCTCACCCTGGCCGAGCCGCTGTGCGCGACGCTGCTCGGCGTGGGCGTGCTGGGGGAGCGGCTCGCGCTGCTGCCCGCGGTGGGCCTGCTCGTGCTCGCGGCGGGCCTGGTGGTCCTGACGGTTCCCGGACGGAGGGCCCGTGTCGCCGTCGCGGCCTAGCGGGGCGCCGCGGACCACCGCAGCCGACCGCCTGACGGACGAGCTGCGTCGGGGCGTGCTGACCGGGGCGCTGTCGCCGGGGGAGCCGCTGCGCGAGGAGGACCTGGCCGCAGCGACGGGTCACTCCCGACACACCGTGCGCACCGCCCTGGCGCGCCTGGTCGCGGAGCGCCTCTCGGTGGCGGCGGCGTACCGCGGGGTGCGGGTGACCAGCTTCGACGACGACGCCGTGGTCGCGCTGCAGCAGCTGCGGGGCGCCCTGGAGTCCGAGGCGGTCCGGCTCCTGGGGGAGCGCCACGGCACGACGTGGCCCGACGAGGTGCTCGCGCCGGTCCGGGTCGCCATCGGCTCGATGGCGGCCTGTGCCGCCGACGACTGGCCGGCGGTCGCCGCAGCCCACGCCGAGGTGCACCGGCGCCTGGTCGCCGCCGCGGGGAGCGCACGCATCACCGAGGCGCACGCGCGGCTCGACTCCGAGATGCTCCTGCTGCTGGTGCACGTCAGGCCGGCGTACTCGCTCGACTCGCTCGTGGACGAGCACGTCGACCACCTCCGCCGGGTGCAGCGCGACGGTCCCGCCGCCGTACGCCGCCACCTCGACCACGCGACCCGGGCCATCCTGGACGCTCGCCCTCGAGAGGACGCGTCGTGAGCGGGAAGATCGACCTGGAGCGGGCGCTCGACGGTGACCGGGCGCGTCGGGGGGAGCTGCGGCAGCTCGACCTGCCGCCGGCGCGCTACCTCGCCGTCGACGGGGCGGGCGACCCCACCACCTCGCCGGCGTTCGCGGCGGCTCTGCACTCGCTCTACCCGGCGGCGACGCTGCACGTCGGGTCGTTCGACGAGGAGGCGCCGGTGCTGGCGCGGGTCCACGACGAGTACGGTCCTGAGCACGACCTGCGGCTGACGGGACGCCACCACGAGATCCACCTGAGCGACCGGCGCCGTACGCCGCCCGAGCGGCGACGCACGATCGTGCGGCAACCGGTGCGACCGAGGGAGGACGACCGTGGGTGAGGCGAACGGCTTCGAGTACGACGTCGTCGGCGACACCGTCGTGGTCACGCACCACGGTCGACGCGCGACGGTGCTGCGCGGCAGGCGGGCGCAGCAGTTCTTGGCGGACGTCGAGGACGACGATCCTCAGGAGCTGATGGCGCGCTTGACCGGCAACTACAAGCGCGGCAACGAGCGAGTGGCCCGCCAGCACCCGCGCAACCGGGGCTGACGGGCGTCAGCACGTCGCTGTACTGGATGACATAATGTCGCTTATCGGCGTGTTGGTCAGGCGTTCACGAGCGGAGCTGAGGGGTCAGGTCGCGGGATCCTGCTGGGCAGCGCGCCCCGACGACCCCGATCATCGCCAGACCGTCCGCAGCGTCTGGCACGACGTGGGCGGGCGGCGCGACGAGGTCGACGCCCGCGAGCCCATGACGCAGCCCGGGCTGCCAGCCGACCACCTCCGAGGTCAGCCGCTCGGAAATCTCGTTCTGTGTCCGATTTGTCCGCGATCGTGGGACCCTTGGCAGGTGTCTTCGCACCTCCGCCGCGGAGCCCGACCCCTTGCGGTCGCGCTCGTCCTGATCACCACCCTGCTGACCGGCGTCACGCTGGTCGGCCCCGCCGAGGCCCGCGCCAAGAGCCGCACCGCCGTCGCCGGATGGACCACCAGTCCCCTGACCGTCGCCCAGGGCGAGGAGCGGATCCTGCGGGTGCAGCTGCGCGGTGCCGTCCGCGCCGGGCGCGCGGTCCTGCTGCAGACCAGCCCCGACCGCACGGGCTGGACGACCGTCGCCCGCGCCGCGAGCTCGCGCCGCGGCGTCGCCGTGCTCGACCTCCCGACCACGGCGCCGTACGACGGCCAGCTGCGGGTCTCGGTGCTGCCCACCCGTCGCGCCCGCGGGGTCGTGACCCCGGGCCGCCCGCTGTCGGTCCAGCGGACGGCGCCCGCGGACACCCCAGACAAGCCGACTCCCACGCCGACGCCCACGCCGGCCCCCTCGCCGGCCCCCTCGCCGGCCCCCTCGCCGGCCCCCTCGCCGGCCCCCTCGCCCTCACCCACCACCCCGCCCGCCGGCACCATGACCGCCGACGAGGCCGAGGTGCTGCGGCTGGTCAACCAGGCGCGCTCGGTGGGCCGTTCCTGCGGCGGCACCTCCTACCCGGCCGTCGGCCCCCTGCGGGGCGAGCCGCGCCTGACCGTCGCCAGCCGCGACCACGCGCGCGACATGGGCGAGAAGGACTACTTCAGCCACACCTCGGCCGACGGCCGCTCGCCCTGGGACCGCGCCAGGGCGGCCGGCTACACCTCCGCCAGCGGGGAGAACATCGCCGCCGGCTACGGCTCCCCCGCCGACGTCGTGCGTGGCTGGCTGGAGTCGTCCGGGCACTGCAGCAACATCATGTCGTCGGGCGCCCGCGACCTCGGCGTCGGCTTGGCGCGCGTCTCCGGCAGCCGGTACGGCACCTACTGGGTGCAGATGTTCGGCCGCGGCTGACCAGTCGGCCCTCGGCCGACGGCTGCGGCGACCGCCGCAGCCCCGCGCTCGGACAGCACGACGGTGTAGTGGTTGACGTCCTCGATGAGACGCGGTTCGAGCGCAGGGAACCGACCCGCCAGGTCCCGCACCGTCGACCCGGCGTAGAGGCCCGGCGGGTCGTCGACGAAGCCCCGCGGCGCGTGCAGGAACGGTACGCCGCCCACTCGCGACGCCAGCGCCTCGAGCGCGGCCGGCAGGTCGTCCCCGTCGAGGATGTCGGCCTGGTCGGCCAGCACGCCGGCGAGGTCGGCCGCCGCGCCCACGCCACCCTCGCGCACCGTGGCGTCGTACGACGCGTAGGTCTCGGCGGCGGGTGACCAGTCGTGGGCGAAGGCGGGGTGCGCACGGAAGAGGTCGACGTACGCCGCCTCGTCGGCGAAGCGGGTCTCGAGCCGCGTCCGGATGGTCGTCAGCGCGGCACGCGTGGCCTCGAGCTCGGCCGGGGCGAACGGGAGGCCGCCGTCGACGAGCACGAGCCGGTCGACGAGGTGCGGGTGGCGGTGGGCGAGCACGATGGCGACGAACCCGCCCATCGAGTGGCCCACGACGACGGCCGGACCGGCGTCGAGCGCCTCCAGGACGGCTGCGGCGTCGTCGGCGTGCCGTGCGATGCCCCAGGGACCGTCGGGCACGACGGAGCGACCGCGGCCCCGCAGGTCGGGTGCGAGCATCCGCCGGTCGGGCAGGGCGTCGGCGACGAGGTCCCAGCCTCGGTGGTGGGCGGTGATGCCGTGCAGGAGCAGCACGGGGCTGCCCGCGGAGCCGGTCCACTCCCCCACGACCAGCGTGCCGCCGACGACGTCGACCTCGTGGGTGCGGTACCGCCTCATCGCGCCGGGCCGCCGCCCACGTAGGCCGCGAGGTGCCGGCCGGTCAGCGTGGAGGCGTCGGCCACCAGGTCGGCCGGGGTGCCCTCGAAGACGACGCGGCCACCGTCGTGCCCGGCGCCGGGACCGAGGTCGACGATCCAGTCGGCGTGCGCCATGACCGCCTGGTGGTGCTCGATCACGATCACGGAGGTGCCGCCGTCGACCAGCCGGTCGAGCAGGCCGAGCAGCTGCTCGACGTCGGCGAGGTGCAGGCCGGTGGTGGGCTCGTCGAGCACGTAGACGTCGGCCTTGCCGCCCATCTCGTTGGCCAGCTTCAGGCGCTGCCGCTCGCCGCCCGAGAGGGTGGTCAGCGGCTGGCCCAGGGTGAGGTAGCCGAGGCCGACGTCGACCATGCGGTCGAGGATCTTCCGGGCGGTCGGGACCGACGCGGGGCCGGGGCCCAGGAAGTCGCGGGCGTCGGCCACCGGCATCTCGAGCAGCTCGGCGATGTTGCGGGCGTCGTCGCCCTCGCCGAGCCGGTAGTCGAGCACGGCCGCCTGGAAGCGGCGACCCTCGCACTCCTCGCAGGGCGACTCGACGGTGTCCATGATCCCGAGGTCGGTGAAGATGACGCCGGCCCCCTTGCAGGCCGGGCACGCCCCCTCGGAGTTGGCGCTGAAGAGCGCGGGCTTGACCCCGTTGGCCTTGGCGAAGGCCTTGCGCACCGGCTCGAGCACTCCCGTGTACGTCGCCGGGTTGCTGCGGCGCGAGCCCTTGATGGCGCCCTGGTCGACGGCCACCACGCCGTCGCGCCCGACCACCGAGCCGCTGACCAGCGAGCTCTTGCCCGACCCCGCGACACCGGTGAGCGCCACCAGCACGCCGAGCGGGAGGTCGACGTCGACGTCGCGCAGGTTGTTGTCGGCGGCACCGCGCACCTCGAGCACCCCGGTCGGCGTGCGCACCGACTCCTTGAGCCGCGCCCGGTCGTCGAGGTGGCGCCCGGTCAGGGTGTCGCTGGCTCGCAGCCCGTCGAGGTCGCCCTCGAAGACCACCTCGCCGCCGTCGCGCCCGGCCCCTGGCCCCAGGTCGACGACGTGGTCGGCGATGGCGATGGTCTCCGGCTTGTGCTCCACGACCAGCACCGTGTTGCCCTTGTCGCGCAGCTGGAGCAGCAGCTGGTTCATCCGCTCGATGTCGTGCGGGTGCAGCCCGATGGTGGGCTCGTCGAAGACGTAGGTGACGTCGGTGAGCGAGGAGCCGAGGTGGCGGATCATCTTGGTGCGCTGCGACTCCCCGCCCGACAGCGTGCCGGCCGGCCGCTCGAGGGAGAGGTAGCCCAGGCCGATCTCGACGAAGCTGTCGAGCAGGTGGCGCAGGCCGGCCAGCAGCGGCGCGGCCGACGGCTCGTCGAGGTCGCGCAGCCAGGCCGCGAGGTCGCTGATCTGCATGGCGCACAGGTCGGCGATGTTCTTGCCGCCGACCGTCGACGACAGCGCCTGCGCGTTGAGCCGGGTGCCGTCGCAGTCGGGGCAGGTCGTGAACGTGACCGCCCGCTCGACGAAGCGGCGCACGTGCGGCTGCATCGCCTCGACGTCCTTCGACAGCATCGACTTCTGCATCTTCGGGATGATCCCGTCGAAGGTGAGGTTGATGCCCTCGACCTTGATCTTGGTCGGGGGCGAGTAGAGCATGGTGTCGAGCTGCTTGGCGGTGAACTCCGCGATCGGGGTGTCCATCGGCAGGCCGACGCCCTCGAAGAGCCGCCCGTACCACCCGTCCATGGAGTAGCCGGGCACCGTCAGCGCGCCCTCGCGCAACGTCTTGGTGTCGTCGTACAGCGCGGTCAGGTCGATGTCGCTGACGTTGCCCATGCCCTCGCACCGCGGGCACATCCCGCCCTGGTAGACGGCGTCCTTGACGATCGACTTCTCCTCGCGACCGCCCTTGTCGGTGCGCATCACCCCGCTCGCGACGCGGGTGGGGATGTTGAAGGAGTACGCCGTCGGCGGCCCGACGTGGGGCGTCCCGAGCCGGCTGAACAGGATGCGCAGCATGGCGTTGGCGTCGGTCGCGGTGCCGACCGTGGAGCGCGGGTTGGCACCCATGCGCTCCTGGTCGACGATGATCGCGGTGGTCAGCCCCTCGAGCCGGTCGACCTCGGGGCGCGCGGTCGACGGCATGAAGCCCTGCACGAACGCGCTGTAGGTCTCGTTGATCAGGCGCTGCGACTCGGCGGCGACGGTGCCGAAGACCAGCGAGCTCTTGCCGGAGCCGGAGACGCCGGTGAACACGGTCAGCCGCCGCTTGGGCAGCTCGAGGCTGACGTCCTTGAGGTTGTTCTCGCGGGCGCCGAGCACCCGGATGAGGTCGTGGGCGTCGGCGGGGTGGCCGTGGTCGCGGCCGGCGTCGTGGTCAGGCATGGGGGTCACAGTAGGGAGAGACCCGCCGGGGCCGCACGACTCAGCGGTCCTCGGCCGTCAGGAACACCCGCAGTGCGGAGGTGAACGCCTCCGGCCGCTCGGAGTGCACCCAGTGGCCGGCGCCCTTGATGGTCACCGCGGTGGTGCGCGGGAACAGCCCGCGCATGGTCGCGACGTGCTCGGGGCGCACGTAGTCGGACTCGCCGCCCGTGACCCAGAGCACCGGGTGGTCGAAGACCGCCTCGCCCAGCTCGTCGGGGCCGGGGAACCCGCCGATCGCCGGCAGCTCGCGCCGCAGCATCGCGAGGTCGGCCTGCCACCGGAAGCCGCCGCCGTCGGCGCGGAGGTTCTGCAGCAGGAACCCGCGCACGGCGTCGCTCGGGACGGGCTCGCGCAGCTGCGCGTCGGCGTCGGCACGGCGGTCGAGGCCGGCGAGGTCGACGCGCGTCAGGCTGTCGAGCAGGTGCTCGAACTGCCCGACCCCCTGGCTGACCGACGGCGCGATGTCGACCACGACCAGGCGGTCGAGGAGCCCCGGGTGACGCAGCGCCAGGACCATCGCCACCTTGCCGCCCATGGAGTGCCCGACCAGGTGCACCGGCTCGTCGGCGGCCGGTCCGGCGCGCAGCCAGTCGGCGACGGCGTCGGCGGTGGCCACGTAGTCGGCGGTGCCCGTCCACGGCGAACGACCGTGGTTGGGCAGGTCGGCGAGCACCGAGCGCAGGTCGGGCACGAGCGCCTTCGCGACACCGGTGAAGTTGCGGCCCTGGCCGAAGAGACCGTGCAGGAACACGACGGTCTCGCCCGTGTCGCCCACGACGGTGCTGTGGAGCGGCAGCGGCTGCTCGGGGGGCGCCTCGGTCACGACAGGACAGCCTAGTTTGCGCGGTGCGGTGACGACGCGGGACGCTCCCCCACGTGAGCGACTCCCAGCACGAGGCCCGCCTCGACCCCGCGGCCATGACCGGTCTGCAGCAGCTCCAGGCGATGGTCGACGGGCTGCTGCCGCCGCCCCCGATCTCGCAGACCCTCGGCATGGTCGACTTCGCGGTGCTCCGCGAGGGGTCCGTCGAGGTGGCCCTCGTGCCGGAGCAACGGCACTACAACCCGCTCGGCGTCGTCCACGGCGGCGTGCACTCCACGCTGCTCGACACGGCAGCGGCGTGCTCGGTGCACACCACCCTGGCGGTCGGCGAGGGCTACACCTCGCTCGACCTCACGGTGAAGTTCCTCAAGCCCGTCACCGTCGCGACCGGCCGCGTGCGGGCCGTCGGCTCCGTCCTGCAGCGAGGGCGGCGTACGGCGCTCGCGCAGGCGCAGCTGCTCGACGACGCGGGCACCCTGCTCGCCCACGCCACCTCCAGCTGCCTGGTCTTCGCGGCGCAGGGCTGAGCCCGACCGCGGCTCGGGGCGCGACCTGCACGTCGACCACGAGCGCGGAGCCGTCGAGCAGCCGGGCGTCCAGGCCGAGCGCGCTGCGCAGGTCGGGCAGCAGCCGCGTCGCCCGCTCTCCCACCGGGTCGCTCGCCGCACCGGACGGACCCGGACCGACGTCGCAGCCGGTCCCCTCGTCACCGCTCGCGGCTACCGTGGCACACCTCACACCCGACCGCAGGAGGCTCCCCGTGCCGCTCGAGAACCCCTTCTACACGCCCGAGCAGCAGGGCGACTACGAGCTGGTCCCGCTCGGCCGGTTCGAGCTCGAGGAGGGCGGGGTGATCGAGGACCTCCAGCTCGCGGTGGCGACGTACGGCACCCTGAGCGAGGCGAAGGACAACGTGGTCCTGGTGCCGACGTGGTTCTCCGGCACCCACGCCACCTGGTGGCAGGTCTACCTCGGCGAGGGGCGGGCGCTCGACCCGTCGCGGTACTTCATCGTCGTGGTCAACCAGATCGGCAACGGACTGTCGACCTCCCCGCACACGACCGACGACCCAGCCATCGCGATGTCTCGCTTCCCCCGCGTGCGCATCGGCGACGACGTCCGGGCGCAGGAGCAGCTGCTGCGCGAGCACTTCGGCGTCGAGACGCTCGCCCTGGTCGTCGGCGGGTCGATGGGCGCGCAGCAGACGTGGGAGTGGGCGGTGCGCTACCCCGACAAGGTGCGTCGGGCGGCGCCCATCGCGGGTACGGCGCAGAACACCCCGCACGATTTCCTGTTCACCCGGACGCTGATGGACGCCATCACCAGCGACCCGGGCTTCGCCGGGGGCGAGTACGCCGCCCACACCGACGTCGCCGACGGCCTCGCGCGCCACGCCGACCTCTGGGCCGTGATGGGCCTGACCACCGACTTCTGGAAGTCGGGCTTCTGGCGCGACATCCCTCCGGTGGTCGAGGGCCTGGGATGGACCACCTTCGAGGAGTTCCAGCAGAACTTCACCCGGTTGCTGTTCGCGATGATGGACCCCAACGCCCTGCTGACGATGGGCTGGAAGTGGCAGCGCGGCGACGTGGCCCGTCACGCCGACGGCGACCTCGCGGCGGCGCTCGGCCGCATCACCGCCAAGGTCTTCGTGATGCCCATCGAGCAGGACATGTTCTTCCCGCCCCGCGACTGCGTGCCGGAGGCCGAGCTCACCCCGGGGGCCGAGGTGCGGATGCTGCACAGCATCGCCGGACACTTTGGGCTGTTCGGCTTCGAGCCGTCCTACCTCGACGAGGTCGACGCCCACCTGAAGGAGCTGCTCGCCGCCGAGGTGTGACGGCGACGCGTGTCAACCTCTGGTTGACACGACAGTCCTCGGTCGTCGACGGTGGGGGCATGTCCCCTCGCCTGCTGCCGAACCTCGGCGTCGCCGCCGTGATGACCGTCGTCATCGCCGTCCTCGAAGGCGGCGGGTGGTCTGCCTGGGTGGTCGGTGCCGTCTTCGCCCTCGTGCTCGCGCTCGGGGTCTGGTTCGCCAGTGCGCCCTCGAGGCAGGACTGGACCCTGCCTCCCCGCACCTACGGGGCCTGCGCCGCGGTGGCCCTCCTCGTCGGTGGGATCGCCTGGTGGCTGACCGGGGGCGACAACGGGGCCTTCTGGGGCGTGGGCGTCGTGGCCGGCATCAGCGTGTCGGTCTCGGCGGCGGCCCTGCGGAACGAGGCGTGAGTGACCACCTCGACGACGTGGTCGAGGCGGCCACCCGCCTCGACGCGGCGCGCGAGGAGCTGCAGCGCGCCGTCGACGCCGCCCGCGGGACGGGGGCGTCGTGGGCCGACGTCGGCGCGGCCCTGGGCACCAGCCGCCAGGCGGCGTTCAAGCGCTTCGGACGACCACGAGACCCTCGCACCGGAGGTGCCATGACCACCCGCAGCATCGACCACGTGCCTGCCCTGACCGAGCAGGTCTTCCGCGAGATCGACGCCGGTGACTACGCCGCCGTGCGCGGCCGGATGCCGGACGAGGTCGCGAGCGTGCTCACCGAGGACGCCGTCCTCGGCACCTGGGCCCGCGTCGTCGGCGAGGTGGGCAACCTCGACGGCTTCGAGGGCACCCGGGTCGAGCCGGCGGGCGGTCCGGCGCTCGGCGTCGTCGTCGGCGACACCACGCTGCGGTGCGAGGCCGGTGAGCTCCGGGGTCGCGTGGCGGTCGACGACCAGGACCGCGTCGTCGGCATCCTCGTGGTGCCGACCGACGCCGTCGACCTGCCCTTCTAGGACGTCATGAGGCGTCGAGCGCCGCCAGCTCGTCGTCGTCGAGGTGCAGCGACGCCGCAGCGGCGGAGTCGGTGACCGACTGCGGTCGCTTCGCCCCGGGGATCGGGATCACGCAGGACGACTGCGCGAGCTCCCACGCCAGGGCGACCTGCTGCGGGCTCACGCCGCGCCGCTGCGCGACCTCGGCGAAGGCCGGGTGCTTCTCGGCCAGCTGCTTGGCGTCACCGAGGCCGCCGAGCGGGCTCCACGGCAGGAAGGCGAGGCCGAGCTCGTCACACACCTCGATCTCGGGGGCGCTGGAGCGGAAGGCGGGCGAGAACTGGTTCTGCACGCTCACGAGGGCGTCACCGAGCACGTCGTGCGCCTGCCGGATCTGGTCGGGGTCGGCGTTGGACAGGCCCACCATGCGCACCTTGCCGGCGTCGTGCACCTCCTTCAGCGTGCCGAGGACCTCGGCGTACGGCACCTGCGGGTCGGGTCGGTGGTGCTGCCACAGGTCGAGCCGCTCGACGCCGAGCCGCTCGAGGCTGCCGTCGACGGCGGCCCGGAGGTGCTCGGCGGAGCCGTCGAGGTCCCACGAACCCCCCTCGCCGCGGGTGTGCCCGGCCTTGGTGGCGAGGAAGACCTCGTCGCGCAGGCCCAGCTCGGCGACCAGCGAGGCTACGAGACGCTCGTTGTTGCCCATGGCCTCGGCGCCGAGGTCGCCGAAGCCGTAGGCGTCGGCCGTGTCGAGCAGCGTGACGCCGGCGTCGACCGCGGCCCGCACCGTGGCGAGCAGCTGGTCACGCGGCTTCTCGCCGTCCTGGTCGAAGGTCATGCACCCCAGGCCGATGGCGCCCACGCGCACGCGGCCGACGGTGTCGTTGCCGATCTCTCGTGTCTGCACCCCGGCCCTGTGCCCTCAGGACAGCGCCTTGAACGGGTCGTGCTCGGCGAGGATGCGCTCGACCCGCGCGGCGTCGACCCGGGCCACCACGGTCGACTGCTCCTGGGCATCACGCACGCACTTGGCGAGCGTGAAGCTGGACGTCACGAGGAAGAGCGCCCCCAGGGCCAGGAAGCCACGCTCCCAGGCACCGACCTCGAGGTTCCAGACCCCGATGGTCAGTGCCAGGAGCGCGACGGCGAAGGAGACGCCCGACATCACGAAGAAGGCGGTGGTGTTGGCGCTGCGGCTGGAGGGGGTGTCGTCCTGGCTCATGCCACCAGGCTGTCCGCAGGTGCTGTCGTGGTGGATCCGTTCGGCTACTCAGTCGCGGTGCGCGCCGTCACTCAGTCCTCGATGGTGTGCATGGCGGCCTCCTCGGCGGAGGCGCCGGCGCCGTCGATGCCCTCGTCGGTGCCGACGAGGTCCTTCTCGGTGTCGGTCGTCGTGCCCTCGTCGGGGGCGATCAGGCGGCCGGTGCGCTCCTCGCCGACCTCACCGCCCACGTCACCGTCTCGGATGTCGTCGGGGCCGTCCTGACGGGCCTCCTCGGCCTGCTCCCAGACCTCCGGCTCCTCGTCGTCGAGGCGCTCCTCGAGCGTCTCACCGCCCTCGGGGTGCTTGAGGTGGTCGGTCTCGCGCTCCGGGGGCGAGTAGCCCTCGTCGAGCACGTCCTCGACACCACGGTCCTCGAGGGTGTCCTCGGGCTGCAGCTGGTCGGGCGTCATCCCACTCTGGCTCATGACGGCCGTGTACCCAGGCGCCTGCGGCAGTAGCGTCGTACGACGTGACGACCGACGCGACTCCCCTGGTCCGCCCACTGGGGTCGCAGACCGAGACCGAGGCGTGCCGGCGCATCTACGCCCACTACGTCGCGACCACCGCGGTCAGCCTCGAGACCGAGGCGCCCGACCTCGACGAGATGGGCCGGCGGGTCGCGTCGTCGCACGCGTGGCTCGTGGCGCTGGAGGAGGAGCAGGTGCTCGGTTACGCGTACGCCGCCCCGCACCGGCCGCGGGCGGGCTACCGGTTCACTGCGGAGGTCTCGGTGTACCTCGACCCGGCGCACCGGGGCCGCGGACTGGGCCGCGCGCTCTACGCTCCCCTGCTCGCCGACCTGGCCGACCGGGGCTTCCACCTCGCGCTGGCTGGTGTCACGCTGCCCAACCCCGCCAGCGCACGGCTGCACGAGTCCTTCGGCTTCGAGCGGGTCGCCACCTTCCCCGAGGTCGGGCACAAGCTGGGACGCTGGCACGACACCGGCTGGTGGGCGCTGCGCCTCAGCGCGTCCTGACCGTCGCCGCTCCCTGGTGGGCCGGCGCGTCGATGACGACGTCGCAGACCCGCCGCAGCGCGGGGTTCCCCTCGTCGTCCTCGACCTTGCCGGTGGCCCACCACAGGGCGAGGCCGTCGTCGGTGACCTCGGCGGTGGCGAGGTTGTTGTCGAACCACGGGCCGCGCACGCGACGCCAGCGCCACGGCGGCGAGTGCACGTGGGCCGACCGGCTCACCGCGCGCCCC
Source organism: Nocardioides marmoraquaticus (assembly GCF_054777915.1). Lineage (NCBI taxonomy): Bacteria > Bacillati > Actinomycetota > Actinomycetes > Propionibacteriales > Nocardioidaceae > Nocardioides > Nocardioides marmoraquaticus. The sequence goes on from NZ_BAAHAA010000013.1 coordinate 29,201, forward strand.
AGCGGGCCGGCGACGCCGTACGACAGGGCGGCGGTGACGAAGCGCATCCGGCGCTGCAGCGGGTTGCGGATGGGTGAGCACACCAGCTGCAGCACGCGACTCTGCAGCTGGCGGTCGTCGTGGCGGTGCAGTCGCTTCACCTCGGAGACGTAGCTGTGGTGCACGTCGCCGGAGAGGAACGTGACGGTGCGCGGGGCCGTGCCCCGCTGGCCCGTGGCGACCTGCGTGACCATCTCGGCCACCGCCCGGAAGCTCTCCTGGAACGCGCCCCAGTGCTCCAGGTCGACGGTCTGGCGGGCCCACTCCCCGACGCGGGAGCCGCGGCGGCCCCAGGCGCCGTCCGACAGCGCCTCGCTGAAGGCCTCGAGGTACTGCAGCCCGGGCGGCAGCAGGAAGGGCAGCGAGGTGCCGACGAAGAGGTGCTCGACGTCACCGGTCAGCTGCTCGTCGAGCCACGCCAGCTCGGTGTCGTCGAGCATCGCGCGACGGTCGGCCTCCAGGACACGCGCGGCGCGCGAGTCGATGACGACGAGCCGGCTGCCGCCGATCTGCCGGGCGTGGCTCCAGCGATAGGTCTCGGGCCGCTGGTCGACCCGGTCGGCGAAGGCGTCGAGCACCGAGGTGAGGTCGAGCTCGTCGGGCCCCTCGTGGGCGACGACGTGCTGCCAGACCTCGTCGGCGGCCCGCTCGCGCGGCGAGAGGTTGCCGAGGTGCTGGTAGACCCAGTACGACGCCAGCGCCGCGACGATGCGGCCGTGCCACCAGCTCGTGCGCTCCATCTCCTCGCGCCAGGCGTGCGAGGTGTTCCAGTCGTCGCGCACGTCGTGGTCGTCGAAGATCATGTCGCTCGGCAGCGTGGACAGCAGCCACCGGTTGGCCGGGTCGCTCCACGCGAGCTCGTAGAGGTGTGCGTACTCCTCGAAGTCCTGCAGCTCGGTCCACGGTGGCTCCTCCAACGAGCGCCGCGAGGCGATGAACCGCCGCATCGCCTCGGTGGTCTCGTCTGCGTAGACCTGGTCACCCAGCAGCACGAGCAGGTCGGGCCAGGCCATCCTCTCGCCGGCCGGCACCTCGAGGGTGCTCCGGGCCATCTCGAGCGCGTAGGCGCGCATCGCGTCGACGCCGTGGGTCGCGTTGCCGGCCGCGTCGTGCGACACCGAGGTGCGGCACGAGCCGAAGGCCAGCCGCGGCCGCTTGCCGACCCGGGGCGTGCTGATCACGGGGGGTGGGAGCCGCTGGCCCGAGACGTCGTCGACGTGGTCGGCCGGGGGCCAGGCGACGGCGGGCTCCCCGCCGGGCGGGGCCAGCCGCACGTCGTACGGCGTGACGGTGGCGGGCGGGAGGCCGTCGAGCTCGACCAGGGCGAAGTGGTGGCCGTGGACGGCGAAGGTGCGGGCCGCGGCGACCACGTCGCCGGCGCACACCTCCACGACGGAGTCGGCGTCGACCTCCACCCACACCGCGGCGGTGTCGTGGTCGGTGTGGCGGAGCAGCGGACCGAGCACGAGCGAGGGAGCGGTGGGCACGACTCCTGCGTACCCCACCTGCCCTGCCGACGTCACGCGCCCCGCGACCGACGGGTGTCGGTCGCGGGGCGCGCGGGTGGTCGGTCGGGTCTCAGCTGGCGCCGGCCGCCTCCGACTCGCTGGGCGTGGAGGAGTCGGTGTCGTCGCCCTTCCCGTGAGCCCGCTTGTTCGCGATGAGGCTGGTGATGGTGACCAGCACCAGGATGCCGACGACCACGAGCAGCGAGACCAGGGTCGGGATCTCGGGGACGGACGGCCAGGTGAGGTGGCCCCAGTGCAGGACGAGCTTGACGCCGATGAACAGCAAGATGGCCGAGAGGCCGTAGCTGAGGTGGACGAGCTTCGACAGCGCGCCCTCGAGCACGAAGTAGAGCGCACGCAGGCCCAGCAGCGCGAAGGCGTTGGTGGCGAAGACCAGGAACGGGTCGCCGGTGATGCCGTAGACGGCGGGGACCGAGTCGATCGCGAAGACGATGTCGACGCCGAAGACGGCGACCACGACCAGGGCGAGGGGGGTCAGGGCGCGCTTGCCGTCGACCTTGCCGAACAGCTTCGGGCCCTCGTAGTCCTCGGTGACGGGGAAGAAGCGCTTGATGAACTTGACGCTCTTGACCTCGTTGACGTCCATCGTCTCCTCCTCGCCCTTGACGGCGTCCTTGAGGAGCTTCACGCCGGTGAGGAGCAGGATGGCGCCGAAGACGAGGAAGACGGCGTCGAAGTAGCTCAGCGCCGCGGCACCGAGCGCGATGAAGATGCTGCGCAGCACGAGCGCGCCGATGATGCCGTAGAGCAGCACCCGCTGCTGCAACTCGGACGGGACGGCGAAGGCCGTCAGCAGGAGCATGAAGACGAAGAGGTTGTCGACCGAGAGCGACTTCTCGACCAGGTAGCCGGTGTAGTACTCCAGGCCGATCTGGCCGCCGAACTGCTGCCAGATGTAGACGCCGAAGGCGAGCGGCAGGGCGACGTAGAAGATCGACCAGCCGGTCGCCTCCTTCATCGACACCGCGTGCGGCTTGCGGGTGAGCACGAAGTCGAGGGCCAGCAGCCCGACGACGGCGGCGATGGTGACGGTCCACAGGATCGGCGATCCGACGGACTCGATGGCACCGCCGGACGACGAGGCAGCGAGGGGCAGGGCTGTCATGGGCGTGAGGTACCTCCTGGGCAGGACTGCATGCGCAGTCGTGGCCAGGTCTCCCTCACCCGCGCGTCAGGCGGGCCCACGACCGAGGCGCCGAGGGGCGCCGTACTGACCGGACGTGGTGGACGAGGTACTCCCCCGAAGACCTCCAGGCTAGCGGAGCCGTCCGCGAGGACGAAATCGACGCGGCGGCCGGCCAGCAGGTCGGGCCGGCAGGTCGGGCCGGCACGTCGGGGCGGTCGGGGCGTGTCGTCGGAGGAACGGGTCAGGGGCGCAGCAGCACTTTGATCGCACGCCGCTCGTCCATCGCCCGGTAGGCCTCGGCGACCTCGTCGAGCGGCAGCTCGAGGTCGAAGACGGGTGACGGGTCGACGGCCCCGCTGGTGACGAGCTCGGTGAGCTCGGGCAGGTAGGCGCGGACGGGTGCGATGCCCCCGCGGAGGCCGACGTTCTTGCGGAACATCGTGCTCACGGGCACCTCCACCCCGTGGGGCACGCCGACGAACCCGACGGTCGAGCCGGGCCGGGCCGCCCCGAAGGCCTGCAGCACGGACTCCCCCGTGCCGACGCACTCGAGCACGGCGTCGGCCCCGACGCCGTTGGTGAGCTCCTTGACGGCCGCGACACCCTCCTTGCCACGCTCCTCGATGACGTCGGTGGCGCCGAGCCGGCGGGCCACCTCCTGGCGCGCGGGGTTGCGCGACATGACCGCCACCCGCTCGGCGCCGAGCTGGGCCGCGGCGAGCACCGCGCACAGCCCGACCGCGCCGTCGCCGACCACCACGACGGTGTCGCCCCGCTGCACGCCGGCCGAGACCGCGCAGTGCCAGCCGGTCGGGAAGACGTCGGAGAGCGTCAGCAGGCCCGGCAGCAGCGCGTCGTCAGGGCGCTCGTCGAGCTTCCACAGCGACCCCTCGGCCTGCGTGACCCGGGCGACCTCGCCCTGTCCCCCGGTGGTGACCGACATGTTGACGCAGCCGGAGGTCATGCCGGCGCGGCAGTGCGCGCAGGTGCCGTCGCTGTGGCAGAAGGGCACGATCACGAAGTCGCCCGGGGCGAAGCCCGTGACCTCGGCGCCCACCTCGGTCACCGTGCCGATGCACTCGTGGCCGATCGTCTGCCCGGGCGTGATGTCGTTCTCGCCCCGGTAGGGCCACAGGTCCGAGCCGCAGACGCAGGCGGCGGCCACCTCGACGAGGGCGTCGGTCGGGGCCTCGATGGTGGGCGCGGGCCGGTCCTCGAGGCGGATGTCGCGGGTGGCGTGCAGCGTGGTGACCTTCACGACACGCACTCTCGCAGATGCGGTCATATCTCATATCTGAGATAGCGTCCCTGGGGTGACCCAGGACCACCTCGCCCGCATCGGCACGCTCATCCGTGACGCCCGCAAGCACCGCGGGTGGACCCAGACCCAGCTCGCGACCGAGCTCGGCACCAGCCAGAGCGCGGTCAACCGCATCGAGCGCGGCCACCAGAACCTCTCCCTCGACATGCTCGCCCGCATCGGCGAGGCGCTCGACTCGCCGCTGATGAACCTCGGCACCGGACCCGTGCACCTGCGCGTCACCGGCCCCACCACGCTGCGGGGCTCGATCGAGGTCAAGACCTCCAAGAACGCCGGCGTCGCCCTGCTGTGCGCCGCGCTGCTCAACCGCGGTCGCACCACGCTGCGCCGCGTCGCCCGGATCGAGGAGGTGCACCGGCTCCTCGAGGTGCTCGACTCGATCGGCGTGCGCACCCGCTGGCTCGGCAACGCGGGCGACCTCGAGATAATCCCGCCGGCCGAGCTCGACCTGGCTGCCATCGACGAGACCGCCGCCCGGCGCACCCGCTCGATCATCATGTTCCTCGGCCCCCTGCTGCACCGCCACGACGAGTTCCAGCTGCCGTACGCCGGGGGCTGCTCGCTCGGCACCCGCACCGTCGAGCCCCACATGACCGCGCTGCGCCCGTTCGGCCTCGAGGTCAAGGCGACCGAGGGCAGCTACCACGCCCACGTCAGCCCCGACGTCGCGCCCGAGCGCGCCATCGTCCTCACCGAGCGCGGCGACACCGTCACCGAGAACGCCCTGATGGCGGCGGCGCTGTGCGACCGCACGACCGTGATCCGCAACGCCAGCTCCAACTACATGGTCCAGGACCTCTGCTTCTTCCTGCAGAGGCTCGGCGTCGAGGTCCAGGGCGTCGGCACCACCACGCTGCGGGTCACCGGTCGGCGCGAGATCGACGTCGACGTCGACTACGCCCCCAGCGAGGACCCCATCGAGGCGATGTCGCTCCTCGCGGCCGCGATCGTCACCGACTCCGAGATCACGGTGCGCCGCGTCCCGATCGAGTTCCTCGAGATCGAGCTCGCCGTGCTGGAGGAGATGGGGCTGCGCTACACCCTGTCCGAGGAGTACGTCGCCGCCAACGGCCGCACCCGGCTGGCCGACCTCACCACCCACCACTCCGTGCTGCACGCGCCACTCGACAAGATCCACCCGATGCCGTTCCCGGGCCTCAACATCGACAACCTGCCGTTCTTCGCCGTCATCGCGGCCACCGCCACGGGCCAGACGCTGCTGCACGACTGGGTCTACGAGAACCGCGCGATCTACCTCACCGAGCTCAACAAGCTCGGCGGCAAGGTCACCCTGATGGACCCGCACCGCGTGATGATCGAGGGCCCGACCCGCTGGTCGGGCACCGAGGTGGTCTGCCCGCCGGCGCTGCGTCCGGCCGTCGTCGTCCTCCTGGCCATGCTCGCCTCGAAGGGCACCTCGGTGCTGCGCTCGACCTACGTCATCCACCGCGGCTACGAGGACCTCGCCGAGCGGCTCAACGAGCTCGGCGCGCAGATCGAGGTCTTCAGCGATCTCTGATCCGGGCCGAGTCGCGGTAGCGTCACCGCCCGTGACCTCCACCCACCCGACCTACGAGCAGCTGGTGAGCCTGCCGGCGTACACCCAGCAGCCGGTGCCGGTCCCCTTCGAGGACGCCAACGGCCACCTCAACGTCCGGCACTACACCGGCATCGCCAGCGAGGGGCTCGACGAGGCGCTGGCCGAGATCGGCATCCCGCCGAACTGGCCGGCCAAGGGCCACGCCTGCTTCAGCGCCGAGCACCACCTGACCTACCTCGCCGAGCTGCGCACCGGGGTGCGGCTGTCGTCGCGGGTGCGGCTGGTCGGCCGCTCCGAGCGGGCCGCGCACACGCTGGTCTACCTCCTCGACGACACCCACGAGCGGCTGAGCTTCGTGATGGAGGAGGTCTTCCTCCACATCGACATGGGCACGCGCCGCACGGCGCCGTGGCCCGACGACGTCGCCACCGCGCTCGACGCCGAGATCGCCGCCCACGCGAAGCTCCCGTGGGAGCCCGACCTGTCCGGCTCGCTGCACCTGCGGTGACCCGGCCCGGGGTGCTGCCGTGATCCTGCGGCCCGCCGTCCTCGCCGACATCGAGGCCGGCCGGGTCGACCTGGCCTTCCGCCGCTGGGACCGCCCGCGGGTCAGGGTCGGCACCCGGCTGCGCACCGGCGTGGGCGTCGTCGAGGTGACCTCGCTCGAGGAGGTCGACGTCGACGCCCTGTCCGACGCCGATGCCCGTCGCGCTGGTGCGAGCTCGCTGGACGGGCTCCGGGAGGCGCTGGCAGACCGTGCCGACCGTCCCGCCTGGAGGGTCGGGCTGCGGCACGCCGGGCCCGACCCCCGAGAGGCGCTGCGCGAGCAGGTGCCCGACGCGGCGGAGCTCGCCGCGCTGCGCTCGCGCCTCGACCGGCTCGACCGTTCCTCGACCGAGGGGCCCTGGACCGCGGCGACCCTCGGTCTGGTCGACGACCACCCCGGCCGGCGCGCACCGGAGCTCGCCGCCGAGGTGGGGCGCGAGACCGCCCCCTTCAAGCGCGACGTGCGCAAGCTCAAGGAGCTCGGCCTGACCGAGTCGCTCGACATCGGCTACCGGCTCTCGCCGCGCGGCCGCGCCGCCGTCGACGCGGTGCGTCGCGACGCCGGGCTGCCGCCGCGCCGCCGTCCTCCTGCCCCCTCCGGTACGCCGCTCCCCCGCGGCATCGGCGCGCCGGCCACCCGGGCGCTGCGGGCCGCGGGCCTCGACACGCTCCAGCAGGTCGCCACCCGCCCCCGCGCGGAGGTCGCCGACCTGCACGGGGTCGGACCGGTCGCCCTCGAGCGGCTCGACGCCCTCCTCGCCGGGGCCGACCTCGGCTGGGCGCTCCCGGCTGAGTAGCCGCGCGGATGTGCGTGCGGCGGTGCGCCGACGACGATGGGGGCATGCCGCTCCATACTGCCGGGATGACCCCGAGCGCCCGGCCGGCTCCCAGCCGAGCACCGCGCACGGGGTTCCCCTACCTCGACGCGGTGCTCGAGACGACGGCGCCGACGCGACCCGGCGTGCTGGCGATGGCGCACCGCGGCGGGGCCCGGCACCCCGAGCTGCTCGGGGCCGAGAACACGTTGCACGCGTTCCGCCACGCTGTCGCGCTCGGCTTCACCTACCTCGAGACCGACGTCCACGCCACCAGCGACGGGGCCCTGCTGGCCTTCCACGACGCCGTCCTCGACCGGGTCACCGACGGCACCGGCCGGCTGGCCCGGTTGCGCGCCGACGAGGTGGCCCGGTTCCGCGTCGCCGGCGAGCACGCCGTCCCGACCCTCGCCGAGCTGCTCGAGGAGCTGCCCGAGGCGCGGTTCAACATCGACCTGAAGGCCCCGGGGGCCGCCGCGCCGCTGGCCGCGCTGGTCGACCGCACGGCCAGCCACGACCGGGTCTGCGTCGGCTCCTTCTCCCAGCGTCGCCTCGACGTCTTCCGTCGCGCGAGCCGCGGCCGGGTGGCCACCTCGGCGTCTCCCGCCGAGGTGGCCCTGTTCGCTGCCTGCCCGTCGGGGCGCGCGGCGCGGCTGCTCACCCGCGGCCGGGTCGCGGCGCTCCAGGTGCCCCACCGGCGCGGGCCGGTGCCCGTCGTGACCCGCGACCTCGTGCGTCGCGCCCACGCCGCCCGCGCCCACGTGCACGTGTGGACCGTCGACGAGCCCGACCAGATGCACCAGCTGCTCGACCTCGGGGTCGACGGGCTCATCACCGACCGCACCGACCTGCTCGCCGACGTGCTCCGCGCGCGCGGCCAGTGGCCCCAGGCCGACCCTCGCCCTGCCCCCCGCCCGGAGGAGCCCCGATGACCACCGACGTGCCCGGCCGTGCGGCCGAGCTGACCGCAGCCGAGCGGCGTACCCAGCAGCGGGCGTGGAACTGGTACGACTGGGCCAACTCCGCCTTCTACACCACCGTGCTCTCGGTCCTCTTCGGGCCGTACATGATCACCGTCGCCGGGCGGGCGGCCGGGTGCGGGCCCGACGTCGAGGTCTGCAACCGCACGGTCGGCGTGCTCGGCCTGCAGCTGTCCGCCGGGTCCCTGCCGAGCTACCTGACGACGTTCGCGACCATCGCGGGCGCCCTCGTGCTCCCGGTCGTCGGGGCGTGGGTCGACCGCTCGGCGCGCAAGAAGGTGCACATGGCCGCGTTCGCGTGGAGCGGGGCGGCGTTCGCGTCGCTGCTGTTCTTCATGCGCGACGACGACTGGCAGCTGGGCGCCGTCGCGGTCGTGGCCAGCAGCATCCTCGCCGGCTGCGCGATGGTCAGCTACTACGCGATCCTCAACGACATCGCGACCGAGGACGAGCGCGACGCGGTGTCGTCACGCGGCTGGGCGTTCGGCTACCTCGGCGGCGGGGTGCTGCTGCTGCTCAACCTCGTGCTCGTGCTCGCGCCGGGCTTCTTCGGCCTCGACCGTGAGCTCGCGGTCCGGCTCTCGATGCTGTCCGCCGCCCTGTGGTGGGCCGGCTTCACGATCATCCCCTTCGTGCGGCTGCGCGACGTCGCTCCGAGGGCCGTCGTGGAGGTCGAGGGCGGTGCGCTGCGCCGCAGCTTCGGCCAGCTCGCCGAGACCTTCCGCGAGATCCGGTCCTACCCGATGACCCTGACCTTCCTGCTGGCCTTCGTCTTCTACAACGACGGCATACAGACGGTCATCACCGCGGCCTCGATCTACGGCCAGGTGCAGCTGGGCTTCGCGCCGTCGGTGCTGATCGCCACGATCCTGCTGATCCAGTTCGTGGCTTTCGGGGGGGCGCTGCTCTTCGGCCGGCTCGCGGCCCGCCACGGCGCCTACCGCTGCATCCTCGTCGGCACCTTCGCCTGGATGCTCATCGTCCTCGCCGCGCTGGCACTGCCCCGCGGCAACGTCGCGCTCTTCATGCTCGTGGCCGTCGCCATCGGCATCGTCATGGGCGGCACCCAGGCGCTCTCGCGCTCCCTCTACAGCCTGCTCATCCCCCGGGGCCGCGAGGGCGCCTACTTCAGCTTCTACAACGCTGCCGAGCGGGGCACGTCGTGGCTGGGCACGCTGCTGTTCGGCGTGGTCTTCCAGCTCACCGGGTCCTACCGGCCGTCGATCCTGGCCCTGCTGGTGTTCTTCGCCCTCGGGGCGTTCTTCCTGCTCCGCCTCGACGTGCGCCGTGGCATCACCGAGGCCGGCAACCAGGTGCCGGCGGTGGTCTGACACCGGTCTCGACACCGGTCCCGACACCGGTCCCGGCGACAGGTGTAGTCCGGGTCCGTGCCGGGAATGCTCAGGTTCGGTCGCTCGTTGGGTGGGATGAGACGCTGGACCCACACCCAGCAGCACCGCCCACGACGCACGAGCCCATCGGCTCGGTCGCGCCACTTGTCGAGCTAAGGCATCCGAGCCGGCGGAACCACCTCCCCGACGGCTCACCACCTGGAGGTACCAACCATGGCAGAGCGCACCTTGCGAGGAGCCCGTCTCGGCGGGCAGAGCTTCGAGGACGAGCGAGGCATCGAGTTCGCCGCCCGTCAGCAGGTCGGGTACGCCTGCGCGCAGGGCCACGACTTCGAGATCACGATGTCGGTGGAGGCCGAGGTCCCTGCCCTCTGGGAGTGCCCGCGCTGCGGCGCCGAGGCGCGCGCCACGTCCGGGATCGAGCCCGAGGTGAAGGCCGAGAAGCCCGCCCGCACCCACTGGGACATGCTGCTCGAGCGGCGCTCCGAGAAGGAGCTCGAGGAGATCCTCGCCGAGCGCCTCGAGCTGCTGCGCGGCGGCGAGATCGGCCCGGCCCACCTGCACCGCGCGAGCGGCCGCAAGCGCAAGGCGTCCGTCTGAGACACCGAGACGCCGCTCGCCGAAGGCCCGCCCCGGACACCGGGGCGGGCCTTCGTGCGTGCTGGCGGCGACCTAGGGGTCGACGACCTCGCCCTGCACCACGTCGTCGCGACCCGCACGAGACCCGCGCTGCGGAACGCCGAACTGGGCCCCGAACTGCGGGGGCACGGCGTCGTACGCCGCGTCGAGACGCCGGGCCACCGCCCGGGCCAGCAGCGGGCGCGCGAGCGGACGGGTGAACGGCAGCACGAGCAGCAGCCCGACGACGTCGGAGACGAAGCCCGGCAGCAGCATCATCGCGCCACCGAGGAGCACCAGGATGCCGTCGGCGACCTCCTGGTGGGGCGGCCGACCCTCGCGGACCGCCTCGCGCAGCGAGCGCCAGGTGCGTGCCCCCTCGCGTCGTACCAGCCACGCCCCCAGGGCCCCGGTGCCGAGCAGCAGGAGCAGCGTCCACCAGGGGCCGACGACCTGACCCACCTGCACGATCGACCAGATCTCGACGAAGGGCACCGCGACGAAGGCCAGCGCGACCGCCCACAGCGGCACCCGGCGGCGACGCGCCGTCGGCGTCGGACCTGGGCGGGGAGGCTGGTGAGGCGGGGGGCCGTGCAGGTGCGGGCTGCTCATGACTCGTCAACGACCGACGGGCGTGTGCTGTTCCGGTCGGGAACGGCGGCGCTCGCGAGCCGCGCGCAGCTGACGGGCGCGCTCGCTCAGGCCCCAGCGGGTGATCCGGCGCAGTGACTCCCAGGCGACCGACCCGCTCATCTTCGACTCGCCGCGCACGCGCTCGACGAACTCGATCGGCACCTCGACCACCCGCAGTCCCGCCCTCACGGTGCGGTGGGCGAGGTCTGCCTGGAACACGTAGCCCGTGCTGATCACCTGGTCGAGGTCGATGGCCTCGAGCGTGGTGCGTCGGAACAGCCGGTAGCCGGCAGTGGCGTCGCGCACGGGCATGCCCAGCAGTGCGCGGGTGTAGAGGTTGCCGCCGCGGGAGAGCAGCTCGCGTCGTCGCGGCCAGTTGACGATGGACCCACCCGGGACCCAGCGGGACCCGATCACCAGGTCGGCCCCGTCGAGGGCCCGCAGGAGCGCGGCCAGCTGCTCGGGCTGGTGCGACCCGTCGGCGTCCATCTCGCCGATGACGTCGTAGCCGCGCTCGAGGGCGACGCGGAAGCCGTGGAGGTACGCCGCGCCCAGGCCCTGCTTGGTCGTGCGGTGCACGACCTCGACGCGCGGGTCGCGAGCAGCGGCCTCGTCGGCGATCGAGCCGGTGCCGTCGGGCGACCCGTCGTCGACGACGAGCACGTGGACGTCGGGCTGGGCGGCGTGCAGCCGCTCCAGCAGCGGGCCCAGGTTGTCTGCCTCGTTGTACGTGGGCACCACCATCACCACCCCGCCGCGAGCGGTGGCGGGACGGGCCTCGAGCGGGTAGGGGTGCGCCATGTCCTGCAACGTAGCGTCTCCTCAACCGGCAGTCGCTCGACCGCGTCGTGCTCGTGCTGTGCGTCGCCCTGACGCCTCCGAGGAGGGGGCGACGGCAGGATGAACGACTGGTCCCCGCCCCGCGGGTCCGGTCGGCGGTGGGGTCAGGTGGCCGGGTCAGACGCCCCGGCTGTCTCTGCGCCGGGAGGGCAGGACGGGGGGAACGACGAGGACCTTCGGACCGCCCACCCACTGACCGGATGCCAGCCTGCGGACGTTGTCTACTGGTCGCCTCGCTCCCCCCGCGTCCTCCCGCCCCTTCCGCGTCGGCCGACCCGCCAAGTGCGAGGGCCGATGACCACCTTGGCGAGATGGCTCGGTCACGCAACAGTCGGTCGCCGGGTCGGGACGTGCTGCCCGGAGAAACTTCGCCGACCCTGTCCGGCGCGGATCGCGAAGTCAAGCCCGTCCCTGACCAGCGACGACGTGACGAAACCGCAGGTCAGTGAGATGGACGACACATGAGGGTGACGTGTCGAAAATTCACGTCAGTCGGCGTGTCGCGCTGGACACGCCGACTGGTCTACGGCGCGACCGATGCATGGAGCTCCGCGACGACCGTTTCCGTCGCCATCGCCGTCGCCGACCCCCCTCGACGACCGGCGGAACGAGACCGCGCGCGTCGGCGAACCCCCGGTCGTGCGGCTCGCGGAGCCGACCCGCTCCAGAGACAGGAGACCTTCTCGTCGATCGTGCTTGTTGCGGCAAGTCTTCCGGCGTGTGGATTGAAGGACCGTAGGGAGTGTGTTCCCATGAGGTCGTGAGCATCCAGACGTCGATCGCCGCTCTCGTCGAGCAGGAGACCGGGCAGCCCTACGCCTACCGCCGGGTCGAGCTCATCGAGCCCGACTGGCGTCGCTTCCCCGGCTGGCGGGACGTGACCGAGGAGCAGTGGCGCAGCGCGCAGTGGCAGCGCGCCCACTGCGTCAAGAACCTCGCGCAGCTGCGTGAGGTGTGGGGCGACCTGGTCGACGAGGGGTTCTACGACGACCTCGCTCGCGACCAGGTCGAGCGCGCCACCATGTCGATGCTGGTGCCGCCGCAGATGCTCAACACGATGGCCCCGCAGACGGAGCCGGTCGGCCCGGGCTCGCTCACCGAGGCGATGTACGCCGACCCGGTGCGCCACTACATGATCCCGGTCCTCTCCGACCGGCGCACCGACTGGCCCTCGCACCCGCACGCGAGCCGTGACTCGTTGCACGAGCACGACATGTGGGCCGTGGAGGGCCTGACGCACCGCTACCCCACCAAGGTGCTCGCCGAGCTGCTGCCCACCTGCCCGCAGTACTGCGGGCACTGCACCCGCATGGACCTCGTCGGCAACAGCACGCCGCAGGTCGACAAGCTGAAGTTCTTCGTCAAGCCCGTCGACCGCCACGAGCAGATGCTCGACTACCTGCGCCGTACCCCGTCGGTGCGCGACGTGGTGGTCTCGGGCGGCGACGTCGCCAACATGCCCTGGGCGCGGCTCGAGGCGTTCCTCGACCAGGTGCTCGAGGTCGACAACATCCGCGACGTCCGACTCGCGACCAAAGCGCTGATGGGGCTCCCGCAGCACTGGCTGCAGGACGACGTGCGCGCCGGGATGGAGCGCGTGGCCACCAAGGCCCGTGCGCGGGGCGTCTCGCTCGCGATCCACACCCATGTGAACCACGCCAACTCGGTCACTCCGTTGGTCGCGGAGGCGTCGCGCGCGATGCTCGAGGCCGGCGTGCGCGACGTGCGCAACCAGGGGGTGCTCCTCGACGGCGTCAACGCCGACGCCCATGCCCTGCTCAACCTGTGCTTCCGGCTGCTCGACGGCGCCGGGATCCTGCCCTACTACCTCTACATGTGCGACATGATCCCCGCCGCCGAGCACTGGCGGGTCTCGGTCAAGGACGCCCAGCGGCTGCAGCACCACCTCATGGGCTACCTGCCGGGCTTCGCCACGCCGCGCATCGTGTGCGACGTGCCGTTCGTCGGCAAGCGCTGGGTGCACCAGGTGGCGGCGTACGACGAGGTGCGCGGCATCTCGTCGTGGACCAAGAACTACCGCACCTCGATCGAGGCCTCCGACCCCGACGCCCTGACCCGCACCTACGACTACTTCGACCCGATCCACACCCTGCCCGCCGAGGGCCAGGAGTGGTGGGCCCGGCAGGCCGCCGGGTCGCGCTAGCCCCCGGCTGCGCCGGTCGCCCACGTCGTCGTCCCCGCATGGCCGTGGCGCGCGGCGGGCACTGGCGCGGCATGGTCCGCCTGCGCACCTCCTCCCCCGACGGCCGGGGCTGGACCCGGCGCCGCGCCGGGACCGGCTGGTCGTTCCTCGACGAGCGCGGCAACCGGATCGCCGACCCCGACGAGGTCCAGCGGGTCAAGTCACTGGCCATCCCGCCTGCGTGGCGCGAGGTGTGGATCTGCCCCTGGCCCAACGGGCACATCCAGGCGGTGGGCACCGACGACGCCGGGCGGCGCCAGTACCTCTACCACCCCGAGTGGCGCATCAAGCGCGACAAGCTGAAGTTCGACCGGGTGCTGCGCGCGGCCGAGCGGATGCCCGAGGCCCGCGAGGCGGTCCGCCGCGACCTGGGTCTGGAGAAGATGCCGCTCGAGCGCGCCAACGCCGTCGCGGTGCGGTTGCTCGACCTCGGCTACTTCCGCATCGGCAGCGACGTCTACGCCGACACCAACGGCTCGTTCGGCCTCACGACGCTGCGCAAGAGCCACGTGCGACGGCAGGGGCAGGTGCTGCGCTTCCGTTTCGTCGGCAAGTCGGGTGTCGAGCACAGCATCGACATCGACGACGTCGAGGTCCTCGAGGCGCTCGACACGATGCGTCGCCGACGCGGGGGCTCCGAGCGGCTGCTCGCCTACCAGCTGCGACGCACCTGGCACGACCTCGACGGCTCGACCGTCAACGAGTACCTCGGCAGCTTCTTCGACGACCTCACCGCGAAGGACTTCCGCACCTGGCACGCGACCGTGATCGCCGCCGCGTCGCTCGCCGCCAGCGACGAGCCGGGCGACACGAAGCGGTCCCGGCAGAAGGCCGTCAAGGCCGCGGTCACCGAGGTCTCGGACTACCTCGGCAACACCCCGACCATGGCCAAGAGCTCCTACGTCGACCCGCGCGTCATCGACCTCTACGAGTCGGGCACCACCATCGACCGCGAGCTGGTGCTCGCCGAGCACAACTCCCCCGGCGAGAAGCAACGGGCCCTCGAGCAGGCCGTCCTCGAGCTGCTGCGCTGACGGACCGTGGACCGGGCGCGCGCCGACACTCCGGTCCAGCACGACAACAGGGCCCCTCGTCCCGCATGCTTGGACGCGACGACGACGGGGGATGCTGCACCACAGCGGTGGTCCGGCCGTCACGAAGTGGCGTTCCAACCCCGGACGCCGACGAGAGGGTGCACCCAGACATGACCGCGCTTCCGCTGGCCGATGCCGCCGAGGTCCCCACGCAACGACAGCGTGCGGCAGGGTGGGCGCTGCACACCTACACCGCCAGCGGCACCGCCCTGGCCTTCCTCACGCTCGTGGCCACCGTGCAGGGCGACGAGGTCGCGGCGCTGTGGCTGCTCCTGGCGGCCCTGGTCATCGACGGCACCGACGGCATGCTCGCGCGCCGGCTGCGGGTCAAGCAGGTCATCCCCACCTTCGACGGCGCCCGGCTCGACGACATCGTCGACTACATCACCTACTGCTTCGTGCCGGTCTTCATGCTCTGGAACGGCAGCTACCTGCCGGAGGGCACCACCGGCGCCGCGCTGGCCGTGCTGCCGCTGCTCGCGTCGAGCTACCAGTTCTGCCGGGTCGACGCGAAGACCGACGACCACTGCTTCCTGGGCTTCCCGAGCTACTGGAACGTCCTGGCGTTCTACGTGATCGTGCTCGACCTGTCCCCGGCGGTCACCGCCGCCCTGCTCCTCACCTGCGCGGTGCTCGTCTTCGTGCCGGTGAAGTACATCTACCCCTCGCGCACCAGGGTCGCCCGCAGCCTCAACCTCACCCTCGCGGGCCTGTGGCTCGTCTCGTACGCCGTGCTCCTGCTGCAGCTGCCCGACCCCAGCCTCCTGCTCGCCGGCCTCTCCCTCGGCTACGTCGCCTACTACGTCGTCGCCAGCGTCCTGCTCACCCTGCGCCGCGCCTGACCCGGTCTCGAGGCCCTCGCCCGGGGGCTCGGGCACCTCGACCACCCCTGCCGGCCTGGGCTGGTCGAGGTGCGAGGAGCGCCAGCGACGAGCCTCGAGACCCGGCGAGGTGCGCGCCGCCGTCGACGGCCGCTCGACCAGCGGCACGACGGCCGGCCCCCGCGAGGGGACCGGCCGTCGGCGTCCGGGGCCGGGTCGGGTCAGCCGGTGTGGTGGACCTCGGCCTTGCCGTGCACGGGGGTGGGGATGCCCTCGTGGCGCGCCTTGAGCTGCAGCGCGAGGTAGAGCGAGTAGTGGCGTGACTGGTGGAGGTTGCCGCCGTGCATCCACAGGTTGTCGACCTGGGTCGGCTTCCACATGTTGCGCTGCTCGCCCTCCCACGGGCCGGGGTCCTTCGGGGTGTCGGAGCCGAGGCCCCAGACCTTGCCCAGCCGGTCGGCGGTGTCCTCGTCGACGAGGTCGGCGACCCAGCCGTTCATCGAGTTGTAGCCGGTGGCGAAGACGACGACGTCGGCCGGGAGCTCGGTGCCGTCGTCGAGCACGACGGCGTCCTCGGTGAGCCGCACGACCTGGCCGTGGGCGAGCCTGACGTCGCCGTCGGCCACGAGGTCGGCAGCGCCGACGTCGATGTAGTAGCCGGAGCCGCGGCGCAGGTACTTCATGAACAGCCCGGACCCGTCGGCTCCCCAGTCGTGCCAGAACCCGGCCTTCTCGAGACGGTCGTAGAAGTCCCTGTCCTCCTCGGCCATCTTCTCGTAGGCCGGGATCTGGAAGGTGTGCAGGATCCGGTACGGCAGCGAGGCGAAGATGAGGTCGGCCTTCTCGGTCGTCACCCCCGCCGCCAGCGCCCGCTCGGAGTAGAGGTCACCGAGACCGTGCTCCATCAGGCTGTGGCTCTTGACGATGTGGGTCGACGAGCGCTGCACCATCGTCACGTCGACGTCGTTCTCCCACAGCGCCCCGCAGATGTCGAAGGAGGAGTTGTTGCTCCCGATCACGACGGCCCTCTTGCCGCGGTAGGCGTCCGGCCCGGGGTGGGCCGAGGAGTGGTGCACGTCGCCGCGGAAGACGTCCGTGCCCTCGACCTCGGGCATCCGGGGCTTGCCCGACATGCCGGTGGCGAAGACGAGCTGCTTCGGCCGCAGCGTCACGGGCGTGCCCTCCCGCTCCACCTCCACCACCCACTCCTGGCGCTCCTCGGACCACTCGGCGCTGGTCGCGGCGGTGCTCGACCAGTAGGGCACCTCCATGACCCTGGTGTACGACTCGAGCCAGTCGCCGATCTTGTCCTTGGGTGCGAAGACCGGCCAGTTGTCGGGGAACTTCAGGTACGGCAGGTGGTCGTACCAGACCGGGTCGTGCAGGCACAGGCTCTTGTAGCGGCCGCGCCACTGGTCGCCCGGTCGCGGGTGCTTGTCGATGACCAAGGACGGGACGCCGAGCTGGCGCAGCCGGGCGCCGAGGGCGATGCCGCCCTGGCCGCCGCCGATGACCAGCACGTAGGGCTGGGTGGTGCTGCCCAGGCTCTCGGCCTCCTCCTGGCGCTGCTCCTTCCAGGTCTTGCGCTCCTTGTTGGCGCCGTGCTCGGCACCCATGGGTCGGTGGGTGCCTCGCGGCTCCTCGTGGCCCTTGAGCTCGTACATCGCCGTGAGCAGGGTCCAGGCCCGGTCCTCGCCGTCCTCCTCCACGAGGCGCACGAGGCCGTTGCCCCGGCCCACGGCGGTCTCGAACCGGATCCACGCGGTCACCACGCCGTCGGCCTCGTCGGCGGGCTCGGTCGTGGCGAAGCCCGACGGGTCGACGCCGTCGAGCACCTCGTCGAGCATGCCGGCGACGTCGTCACGACCCTCGCTGGTGTGGATGTTCCAGGTGAAGGCGATCAGGTCGCGCCAGTAGCACTCGGTGGCGAACAGCCCGGCGGCCCGGCCGGTGTCGCGCTCGCGCAACGCCGCCTCGAACGCGGCCAACCAGCGCTCGGCGCGCTGCTGGGCTCCGGTGGCGGCGTCGTCGGGCGCGGCGGCCTCGGTCTGCTCGCGCTCGGGGGCCTGGGTCATCGGGGTCTCCTTCGCCTAGGGTGGATGTGACCGAGCACACACCGCGAGCGCCTGTCCGGCCAGGGTTGCACGACGTTGCATCCCGGCCGTGCCGGATTCGGAGGGAGTCCCGCCGTGGGAACCGACCGCGACCTGGCCCGCACCCGTGACGACGTCCTCGCCGACGCCTCCAGGCCGGGGGCCTCAGGGTCACCGGGGTCACCGGGGTCCCCCCGGGGCCCGGTCGCCGCGTCCTGGCGGCGGGCGGCCGCCTGCGGCCTCGAGCCCGGGTCGGCCCCCGAGGTCCCGCCGCTGGTGACCGCCGAGCTCGAGCGCCGTCGCGCTGCGAGCGGGCTGGCCGACCACGTGCCCCGGCTGGTGCAGCAGCTGCGCCCCGTCACCGAGGCCGGGCAGATGGTCGTGGTCGCCGACACCGAGGGTCGCGTGCTGTGGCGGGCCGGGGCGAGCGGCGTACGACGCGCAGCCGACGGGCTCGGCTTCGTCAGCGGCTCGGCGTGGACCGAGGGCAACGTCGGCACCAACGCCATCGGGACGGCGCTCGTGCTGGGCGAGGGCGTCCACATCGCCGGGCCGGAGCACTTCTGCGACTCCCACACCCGATGGGGCTGTGCCGCCGCGCCCCTGCGCGACCCGTGGACCGGGCGCACGATGGGGGTGCTCGACGTGAGCGGCCCCAGCCGCGAGGTGCACCCGGCCGAGCTGGCGCTCGTCGAGATGGCAGCGCAGCTGACCACGATGCACGTCGTCGAAGAGCACCGCCGCGACCTCGACCGGCTCCGCGCCGTCGCGGCGCCCGTGCTGGCGCGGCTCGATGGCGACGTCCTCGCCGTCGACCGGTTCGGCCACCTCGCCGCCGCCGTCGGCTCCCGCACCCCCGAGCGCGTGACCCTGCCCGACGAGCTCGTGGGTGGCCCACTGTGGCTGCCGACGCTGGGCGACGCGGTCGCCGAGCCGCTGGCCGGCGGGTGGCTGCTCCGGCTGGGCCGCGCGCGAGCCGGGGTCACCTCGGTCGAGCTCGACCTGACCGGCGAGCCGGTCTGCCGCGTCGGCTCCGACGGCGGGCAGTGGTCGCGCACGCTGAGCCCCCGTCACGCCGAGATCCTGCTGGCGCTGGTGCGGGCGGGCGCGACCGGTCGTAGCGCTGCCGACCTGGCCGAGGAGCTGTTCGCCGACCGCACCCGCGTCGTCACCGTCCGTGCCGAGCTGTCCCGGCTGCGGCGACTGCTCGGCGCGGTGCTGCTGTCGTCTCCGTACCGCGTCTCCCCCGGCGTCGTGACCAGCCTCCGGCTGCCCGACGACCGCTCGGCGCTGCTGCCCGGGTCGAGCGCCCCGGTGGTGCGCCGGCTGATCGCCGATGAGTCCTGAGGGCGATCGGGGTCGGAGAAGCATGGACACCATCACCCCCACCCTCTGGATCAACGGTCACGACCTCGAGGAGGTCGCGGCCTACTACTGCTCGGTCTTCGACGACGCCGAGGTGACCGGACGCTCGCCGTGGACGGTGGAGCTGCGGCTGCACGGGCAGCCCTTCACCCTGCTCCAAGGCGGTGAGACCACCTTCGTCGCCAACGAGTCGGTGTCGTTCGCGCTGTCGCTCGACGACCAGGCCGAGGTCGACCGGTTCTGGGCCCACTTCGCCGACGGCGGGCAGCCCGGGCCGTGTGGCTGGATCCGCGACCGCTGGGGCTTCAGCTGGCAGGTCGTGCCACGGCGGATGCTCGAGCTGCTGGGCAGCGACGATCCCGCGGCCGTCCAGCGCGTGACCGAGTGCTTCATGGCGGTCGACGGGCGCGCCTTCGACATCGCCGAGCTCGAGGCGGCGTACGCCGGCGCGTAGCGGGCATCCGGAGGGAGTGCGCGACCCCGACACGATCGACCTCGACGAGCCGCTCGCCCCCGACCAGCCGCTCCCCCACAGCGCCAGCGGCGAGGCGGTGGCCGAGGAGGGTGACGTGCCGGCCGGCGGCCCGACGCGCCGCTGGACCCCGAAGCGGGTGGTCGTCACGCCGGCCGCCCTCGACGAGCCGCACGGTCGTCGCATCGTCGAGCGGGTCGAGTCGCTCGGCATCGAGGTCGAGCGGCTCCGCGCCAACCGGCTCACCGGGGTGCGCGGCGACACCGACCGGCAGACCTACGCCCGCGCCAAGTCGACGATGGCTGTGGTCGTCAGCCCGCCCAGCCGGCGCCGGCTGCAGCCGATCGCCCCGAGCGCCGACTGGCGGGTCGACCTGGCGGAGGGCTGCCCGGCGCACTGCCAGTACTGCTACCTCGCCGGGTCGCTGACCGGCCCGCCCGTCACGCGCGTCTACGCCGACCTCGACGCTATCCTCGACGGGTTGGCGCCGTACGTCGGCACGGGTGCGGTCACGAGCCGCTCGCGGCACCGCAGCGACGAGGGCACCACCTTCGAGGCGTCGTGCTACAGCGACCCGCTGGCGCTCGACCACCTCACCGGCAGCTGGCAGCGCGCCGTCGAGCACTTCGCCGGCTGGGAAGCGCCGGTGCAGCTGCGGTGGACCACCAAGTTCGACGACGTCGACCGCTTCCTCGACCTCGACCACCGCGGTCGCACGCGGGTCCGCCTGAGCGTCAACTGCCTGCCGGTGACCCGGCGCTGGGAGGGCGGCACCAGCCCGCTGGAGGGACGGCTGCGGGCGCTGCGGCGCCTGGCGCTCGCGGGCTACCCCGTCGGCCTGACGATCGCGCCGATCATGGCGCTCGACGGCTGGCGCGAGCACTACGACCACCTGCTCGGCCTGGTCGAGGACGCCGTCGCCGGCGTGCCCGACCTCGACCTGACCGCCGAGCTGATCACGCACCGCTTCACCGCCGGCAGCAAGGAGGTGCTGCTCGGCTGGTACCCCCGCACCACGCTCGAGATGGACGAGGAGCGGCGTGCGGTCAAGCGCGGCAAGTTCGGCAGCAGCAAGCACGTCTACCCGCGCGAGGTCATGGCCGAGCTGCGGGGATGGTTCCACGACGAGCTCGCCCGGCGGCTGCCCGGCTGCCGGGTCCTGTACTGGACCTAGGGGCTCAGTGCACCGCGCGGTTCTCGAACGGCGTCGACAGCACGATGGTGGTGCGGGTGCTGACGTGGGCCACGGCCCGGACCCGGCCGAGCAGGTCCTCGAGCTCGGCGGGGGTGCCGACGCGCACCTTGAGGATGTAGGACTCCTCGCCCGCGACCGACCAGCACGACTCGATCTCGGGCACGTCGGCGAGCCGCTGCGGGTAGTCGTCGGGCCGCGACACGTCGATGGGGGTGATCGAGACGAAGGCGGTCAGCGGCTTGCCCGCCGCCTCGTGGTCGATCGTGGCGCCGTACCCCAGGATCAGGCCGCGCTCCTCGAGCCGCTTGACCCGCTGGTGCACCGCGCTCGTGGACAGCCCCGTCACCTTGCCGAGCTGGGTGTAGCTCATCCGGCCGTCGTCGGCGAGCAGGCGCAGGATCTGGCGGTCGATCGTCTCCACGACGACCCACCCTAGGGCGCGCCTAGACTCCGGCGGTGGCCACACGACCCGAGCGGCTGATGCTGCTGGACACCGCGTCCCTCTACTTCCGCGCGTTCTTCGGCGTGCCCGACTCCGTCACGGCCCCCGACGGCACGCCGGTCAACGCCGTGCGGGGGCTGCTCGACTTCATCAGCCGGCTGGTGGGCGAGTACGAGCCCACCCACCTGGTCTGCTGCTGGGACGACGACTGGCGACCGCAGTGGCGCGTCGACCTGCTGCCGTCGTACAAGGCGCACCGCGTCGTCGACGAGCGCGACAGCGACCCCGACGTGGAGGAGGTGCCCGACCCGCTGCAGGTGCAGGTGCCGGTCATCCGCGAGGTGCTCGCCGCCCTCGGGATCGCCGTGGTCGGCCACGCCGAGATGGAGGCCGACGACGTGATCGGCACGCTCGCGACCGGCGCCGGCATGCCCGTCGACATCGTCACGGGCGACCGCGACCTCTTCCAGCTCGTCGACGACGACGCCGAGGTGCGCGTGCTCTACGTCGCCCGTGGCGTCAGCAAGCACGAGCGGGTGACCGACGCGGTGGTGCGCGAGAAGTACGGCGTCGGCGCACACCAGTACGCCGCCCTGGCGACGCTGCGCGGCGACGCCTCCGACGGCCTGCCCGGCGTGGCCGGTGTCGGTGACAAGACCGCCGCCACCCTGCTCGGCCGCTTCGACGACCTCGACACGATCGTCGCCGCGGCCCACGACCCCGACTCCGACATGGGCCCCGGCCCGCGCGGCAAGATCAAGGCCGCGGCCGACTACCTCGCCGTCGCCCCCCAGGTCGTCGCCGTGGTGCGCGACCTCGACCTCGGCTCCCCCGACCTCGTCCTCCCCGCCGAGCCCGCCGACGCCGACGCCCTGGCGTCCCTGACCGAGCGGTGGGGCCTCGACTCCCCCGTCACCCGCCTCCGCGACACCTTCGCCGCCCTCCCCTGAGGATGGGTCGTGGGGGCGGGTCTCGTCGCCCCGAGTCACTGGTTCACCAGTGACTCCGGAGCACCAGCGCAGGCCCAGCCGAGACGCCTACCCCTGCTTCGGGGTCGACCGCGCGCGGACGTGCATCCGCTCGCCCTCGCGGCCGAAGATCGACAGGAACTCGACGCGGCGCTCGTCGGCGCCGCCGAACCAGTGCGGGAGGCGGGTGTCGAACTCGACGACCTCGCCGGACTCGAGGACGAGGTCGTGCTCGCCCAGCACCATGCGCAGCCGGCCGTCGAGGACGTAGAGCCACTCGTAGCCCTCGTGCACCTGCGGGTCGGGCTGGCGACGGCGCTTGCCCGGCGCGATGGTGAGCTTGTAGGCCTGCAGCCCGCCGGGTCGCCGCGAGAGCGGCACCATCGTCATGCCGCCGCGCGTGACCGCCCGCTGGGGCACCCGTGGGTCCTCGACGGCGTGCGCCAGCAGGTCGTCCAGGCTCAGGCCGTAGGCACCGGCCACCTGGAGCAGCAGCTCGAGCGTGGGGCGGCGCCCGCCCGACTCGAGCCGCGAGAGCGTGCTGACCGAGATGCCGGTACGCCCGGAGAGCTCGGCGAGGGTGAGCTCGGCCTCCTGCCGCAGCGCCCGCAGCCGGGGCCCGACGGTCTCCAGCACGGCGTCGACGTCCATGAGCGCAATCTTGCCACAACGGCAAGGAATGTTGTCGTTTCGGCAGCGGTCGCCGCACGCTGTGACCACCCCAGCGAAAGGACCCCACCATGAACACCCCTCTGCTCGACGTCGTCGTGGTCGGCGGCGGCGCCGCCGGCCTGTCCGGCGCCAAGGCGCTGTTGCGCTCGCGACGCTCGGTGCTGGTCGTCGACGCGGGCGAGCCGCGCAACGCCCCGGCGGCCGGCGTGCACAACCTGCTCGGCCTGGAGGACGTCCCGCCCGCCGAGCTGCTGGAGCGAGGCCGCGCCGAGGTGGCGTCGTACGGCGGCACGGTACGGCGCGCACGAGCGGTCACCGCCCGTCGCGACGACGACCGCTTCGTCGTCGGGCTCGACGACGGGGAGGAGGTGCACGCGCGGCGGCTGCTCGTCACCACCGGCCTGGTCGACGAGCTCCCCGACGTCGACGGACTCGCCGAGCGGTGGGGCCACAGCGTGCTGCACTGCCCCTTCTGCCACGGCTACGAGGTGCGCGACCAGCGCATCGGCGTGCTCGCCACCGGCGCCAACGCCACGCACCAGGCGCTGCTGTTCGCAGCCCTGAGCGACGACGTCGTGCTCCTGACGCACGAAGCCCCGCCCGGCGACGCCGACCGTGCGCAGCTCGCCGCCGCGGGCGTGCCCGTCGTCGAGCACCGCGTCGTCGGTCTGGAGGGAGAGCCGCTCACCGGGGCCCGTCTCGACGACGGCTCGGTGCTGCCGCTCGACGCCCTGGTGGTGGCTCCCTGGATGCGGGCCGCGTCACCCGTCCTCGACGCCCTGGGCCTGGCGGCCGAGCCGCACCCGGCCGGGATGGGTGAGCAGTACCCCAGCCAGCCGATGGGGGCCACGGCCGTGCCGGGCCTCCGGCTCGCGGGCAACGTCACCGACGTCGCCGCCCAGGTCGCGGCGGCGTCGGCGGCGGGCCTGCTGGCCGGGGCGGCGCTGCACGGTGAGCTCGTCCAGGAGGACCTGCTCGCGCGAGCGGACCTCGCCTCCTGACCTGGACCAGCAGCCGACACCGCGGTTGAAAGGGCGACGATCGTTGTGCCCCGACCCGGCCGAGGCCATGATGAGCCCACTGTCTCCCCGATCCTGCAGACGGGGGTGACCGACCCGGCCGGGCGGCCGTTCCCTCAGTGGCGGCCGCCCGGCCGGCATCCATTCCGGGCCGGGCCGACCACATGCCGCCCACAGGCCGACCACCGGCCGACCACCGGCGTGTCAGTCGGTCTCGGCCACCGAGCTGTAGGCCACGACGCCGCGGCGCACCAGCCGGCCGCACTCCCGCGCCGCCTCGCGCAGGGGCCCCGGTCCGGCGGCGTCGGCGACCTGGTCGGCGAGGTCGAGCAGCTGCTTGCACCACCGCACGAAGTCGCCGGCCGACAGGTCGGTGCCGCGCAGCACCTCGTCGAGGTCGTCGCCGAGGGCCCAGCGCCAGACCGGCCAGCACAACCCGAGGTCGGGGCGCCGGAGCTGGTCGAGCTTGTGGTCGCGCTCCAGCACGTCGAGGTCGGCCCAGATGCGCACCATCGCGTCGGTCGCACGGCGCACGCCGCCGCTGGGCAGCCGCGGCGCGGGGGCGTCCTCCGGACGGCGCGACTCGTAGGCGACGGCGGCGAGCACGCACGCGAGCTCGGCGGCGTCGAGGTCGTCCCAGAGCCCGGCACGCAACGACTCGGCCGTCAGCAGGTCCATCTCGTGGTAGATCCGCATCAGGGTGCGGCCCCGGTCGGTGACCTCCAGGGTGTCGGCCTCGCCGCTGAGGTAGTCGAGCGCCCGGAGCACGTCGCAGACGCGGTCGAACTGCCGGGCGATGGTGTTCGTGCGCTGCTCGATGCGCCGCCGCAGGGTGCGCGTGTCGCGGTCGAGCTTGTGCCAGCGCTCGGCCCACCTGGCGTGGTCCTCGCGGTCAGGGCAGTCGTGGCACGGGTGCTCGCGGATCTCGCGGCGCAGCCGCTCGACCCGGGCGTCGGTGCCGCCGGCTCCGCCGCTCGCCCCGGAGCCGCTGCGCCGGGTCACCGGGGGCGGGACCGCCCCGTGGGTGCGGTCGCGCAGCGACGCCGCGAGGTTGCGTCGCGCCTGCGGGTCGCGGGCGTTGAAGCTCTTCGGCACGCGCATCCGGGTGAGCGCCGAGACGGGGGTCGGGAAGTCGCCCATCGCGAGCCGCCGGGCGTGCCGGTCGACGGTGAGGACCAGCGGTCGCGGGCCGTCGCGGTCACCGGCGGCGCCCGGGTCGATCACGACGGCCAGACCGGCGAAACGGCCCGCCGGCACCTCGATGACGTCACCGGGGCGCAGCGTCTCGAGCGACTCGAGCACCTCCTGGCGCCGGTCGGCCCGGCGCGCACGCACGAGGTCCTTCTCGGTGTCGGACAGGGCCTGGCGCAGCGCGGCGTACTCCATGAAGTCGCCGCGGTCGCAGGTCGCCGCCTCGCGGTAGCCGTCGAGCGCCTCGTCGGCCTTGCGCACCTGCTGCGCGAGCCCGACGACCGCCTTGTCGGCCTGGAACTGGGCGAAGGACGACTCGAGCAGCTCGCGCGCGGTCTCCCGGCCGTAGCGGTGCACGAGGTTGACGGCCATGTTGTAGGACGGCCGGAAGCTGCTGCGCAGAGGGTAGGTACGCCGCGAGGCGAGGCCGGCGACCGACGACGGGTCGAGCCCCGGCTGCCACAGCACCACGCCGTGGCCCTCGACGTCGATGCCTCGGCGACCGGCGCGCCCCGTCAGCTGGGTGTACTCCCCCGGGGTGACGTCGGCGTGGGTCTCGCCGTTCCACTTCGACAGCTTCTCGATGACCACCGACCGGGCGGGCATGTTGATGCCGAGCGCGAGCGTCTCGGTGGCGAACACCGTGCGGCACAGCCCGCGCAGGAACAGCTCCTCCACGCACTCCTTGAAGGTGGGCAGCAGGCCGGCGTGGTGAGCGGCGATGCCACGGGACAGGCCGTCGAGGAACTCGTGGTAGCCCAGCACCTGGCGGTCCTCGTCGGGCAGGTCGGCGCAGCGCTGCTCCACGAACCGCACGATCTCGTCGCGCTCGGCCGGCGTGGTCAGCCGCAGGTTGGCCTCGAGGCACTGCTGCACGGCGGCGTCGCAGCCGGCACGGCTGAAGATGAACACGATGGCCGGGAGCAGACCGGCACGGTCGAGCTGCTCGACCACCTGCGAGCGTCGGGGCGTCCAGGCCCCGCGGGTGCCGCCGGGTCCCTGGTGGGGCCGGCGCTCCCCCCGCTTGAGCCGGCGGTCCTTGACCCGGCTGCGCACGAAGTCGTCGCGTGCCACGCGCAGCAGCTGAGGGTTGACCTTGGGGTCGGCGACGGGGGCGCCGGGCTCCGGGTCGCGACGCCCCTCCTCGTGGGCGAAGAGGTCGTAGAGGCGGCGCCCGACCATGACGTGCTGGTAGAGCGGCACCGGGCGGCGCTCCTCGACGATCGTGGTCGTCTCGCCCCGCACGGTGCCGAGCCACTCACCGAACTCCTCGGCGTTGCTCACCGTCGCCGACAGCGAGGCCACCGCCACCGACTCGGGCAGGTGGATGATGACCTCCTCCCACACCGCCCCGCGCGAGCGGTCGGCGAGGTAGTGCACCTCGTCCATGACCACGTAGCCGAGGTCGGCGAGCGAGCGCGAGCCGTTGTAGAGCATGTTGCGGAGCACCTCGGTGGTCATCACCACGATCGGTGCCTCGCCGTTGACGCTGTGGTCGCCGGTCAGCAGCCCGACGTTGCCCGGGCCGTAGCGGTCGCTGAGGTCGTGGAACTTCTGGTTGGACAGCGCCTTGATCGGGGTCGTGTAGAACGCCTTGCGCCCGGTCTCGAGCGCGAGGTGGCAGGCGAACTCCCCCACGATGGTCTTGCCCGAGCCGGTCGGTGCGGCGACCAGCACCGAGCGACCCTCCTCCAGCTCGCGGCACGCGCGCACCTGGAAGTCGTCGAGGGCGAACTCCTGGCGCGAGGCGAAGTCGGCCAGCACCGGGTGCTCTCGGCGCCGGCGGAACTCGGCGTACTTCTCGGCGGCGGTCATCGGCCGGCTCCCGCCACGACGCGCAGTGCCCGGGGCTCGACACCCACCGACAGCGGTAGCGCGCCGACGCGCTCGCCGTCGGCGTACGCCGTGATGCCGGGCGCCTCGATCCGCACCTGCCGCACCCGGTGGTGGGAGTACGACGGGTGGTCGACGTGGGTGCCGCGGAACAGCTTGGGGTAGGTGCGCACCAGCTCGCGCCGCGACATCGGGGCGATGACCACCACGTCGAGCAGGCCGTCGTCGAGCTCGGCTCCCTCGGTGATGCGCAGACCGCCGCCGAAGGAGGGCCCGTTGCCCACCGCCACCATCGTCGCCTCCAGCTGCTCGGTGCGCCCGTCGAGCTCGAGCACGTAGGGGATCGGGGCCAGGGTCCGCAGCTCGGCCAGCGTTGCGAGCGTGTAGCGGGCCTGGCCGCGCGGCCAGCGCATGGCGTTGGCGCGTTCGTTGACGACCGCGTCGAACCCGGCCGCCATCACGGTCAGGAAGCGCCGCTCACCCGTGGTCCTCCCCGCCTCGACGACCGCCACGTCGAGCCGCCGCTCCTCGCCGTCGAGGAGCACGCCGACGGCCGCGGAGACGTCGCCGCGGGGGACGTCGAGGTAGCGGGCCACGTCGTTGCCCGTGCCCGCCGGCACGAGTCCCAGTCGTACGTCGCTGCCGCTCACGGCCTGCAGCGCGAGGTGCACCATGCCGTCGCCGCCGACGACGACCAGCAGGTCGGGCCCGTCGGCGACCGCGCGACGCACGAGCGCCTCGGCCTCCTCGGCGTCGCGCCCGGCCAGCTCGACGACCTCGTGCCCGCGGGCGCGCAGCAGGTCGGCCGTCCGGGCCGCCACCCGTGCGCCCGTGCCCCTGCCCGAGGTCGGGTTGCTGATCACCACGATCTGCTGGGCCACGCACGCGACCCTAACGCCGACGTCCGTCAGATCGGGGACGCGGTGTCGTCGTCCCACTCCTCCCACTGGTGCTTGCCCTTGCGCTTGTCGAGCAGGCGGCAGATCGCCTCCGACAGCATCAGCAGCACCAGCAGCGGTATGGCGAGGAAGAGCATCGAGAAGGGGTCGGTCGACGGGGTCGCGACAGCCGCGAAGACGAAGGTGCCGACGACGATGAAGGGCCGGTAGCGGCCCAGCGCGCGGCCGGAGACGATGCCGGCGAGGTTGAGCATGATGACGAAGAGCGGGATCTCGTAGGCGATGCCGAAGACCAGCAGCATCCGCACCACGAAGGAGAAGAAGGCGCCGAACTCCGTCAGCTGCACGAGGTCGTCCTGCGTGAAGCCGATCAGGGTCGCGATGGCCCGCGGCAGCACCCAGTAGCCGGAGGCGACGCCCACGATGAAGAGCGGGCCCGCGATGAGGGCGAAGACGCGGGTGGCGCGCTTCTCCTGCTGGTGCAGCCCCGGCACGATGAAGGCCCAGATCTCGTACAGCCACAGCGGCGACGAGGCGATCACGCCCGCCAGGGCGCACAGCTTGATCTGCAGCAGCAGGGGCTGGCCGATGCCGGTGATGACGGGCTCGGTCTGGGTGTTGTCGGGCAGCAGCGCCGCGGCCTCCTGGTACGGCTCCAGGATCAGCGCGAAGAGCTGGTCGTAGAAGAAGAAGGCGATCGTCGTGGTGACGACGAGGTAGAGCGCGATCCGCATGACGCGGGCGCGCAGCTCGCGGAAGTGGTCGCTGAGGGCCATGCGGCCCCCGTCACCCACCGGGTGCCGGGGCTTGCCGCTGAACAGGCCGAGGACGCCGCTGATCGCGGACACGGCGGGGCGGCGCGGGTCAGCTGGTGGAGCCGGGTGCACCCGGCTCGTCGCTCCGGTTGGCCGGGTGGCGACGGTCGAACTCGGCCTCGCGCTCCTGGGAGTCGAGCTCGCGCTGGCGCTCGGTCTTGGCGTCGTCGTCGTCCATCAGGCCCTTGGTCTCGGCCTTGAAGATGCGCAGCGCCCGACCGGAGCCGCGGGCGAGCTCGGGCAGCTTGGAAGCACCGAAGAGCAGCACGATCACCCCGACGATGATGAGCAGCTCGGTGGTCCCGAGTCCGGCGATGTACGGCGTCAGCAGCTGGCTCATGTCGCAACTGTACGCCGCTCGGGCGAACGCCGAGGGTGTGGTGGGCGAGTCGATCGTGACCAGTGGGGCAACGGGTCACCCGGGCTCAGGCGTCGTACAGCGCGAGGGTCCGGGCGGCCTCGGCGGCCACCTGCTCGCGCAGCTCCGGCGGGGACACGACGTCGACGGCCGGGCCGAGCCGCAGTGCCAGCCGGACGACCCACCGGGGGTCGGCGTAGCGCAGGTCGACCTCGCACGCGTCGTCGCCGAGCTCGCGCAGGGCCTCGACGGGGTGGTACTCCGCGACCCAGCGCGCGTGGGGCGCGAGGCGGAGCGTGGCGAGGGCGTCGTCGGGCGAGGCAGCGAAGAGACCCTCGGCGAGGTCGCGCGGGGCCAGGTCGGGGCGGGTACGGGCGGCGTCGAGCACCTCGACGCGCTCGACGCGGTCGAGCCGGAACAGCCGACGGTCCTCGGCCAGGTGGCACCAGGCGTCGAGGTAGTCGTGGCCGTCGCGGGTCAGCAGCGCGACGGGGTCGACCACCCGCTCGGTGGTCTCGTCGCGGACCGGCACGTAGTAGGCGAGCCGCACCTGCCGGTCGTCGGCGACCGCACGCACCAGCTCGCGCGCGTGCTCGGCGCCCTCGGCCGGGCGCGGGGCCAGCTGCGCGGTCGGGAGCGGACCTGCGGAGGCGGCCTCCTCGAGCTTGGCCAGCACGCGGTCGACCACCTCGCGAGACTCGCCGGTGCCGGCCTCCCCCAGCGCCTGCAGCGCCACCATCAGCGCCGCCGCCTCGGAGCTGCCGAGGCGCACGGGACGGGGCAGGAAGTCGACGTTGTCGATGCGGACGGTGCCGCCAGGGTCGACGCGCACGGGCCGGTCGGCGGTGTCGTCGTCCGCGTCGTCGTCCGCGTCGTCGTCCCCGTCGTCCAGGGGCACCTCGAGCGCCTCCATGTCGACCTCGACCATGCGGTCGGGGGTCAGGCCGGGCAGCCCGCACATCCACAGCACCCGCAGGTCGGCGTGGATCTGCCGCGGGCTCACGCCGAACTCGGCCGCCACCTCCGACAGCGTGAGGTCGGTACGCCGCTGCAGGTACGGCACCAGCGCGAGAAGGCGGCTCACCTGGTCGCGTGCCCCGCCGGCCATCAGGCGCTCCCCGTGCCGAGCGCGGCGGTCAGGCCGCGCAGCCGCTCGAGCAGCTGCGCGCGCAGGTCGGCCGGCTCGTCGACGACGAGGGCGTCGGCGTACCCGAGCAGCTCCTCCAGGACCGCCCCGGTGTGGCCGTAGCGCACGCCGAGCCGGTCCCAGTCGTCGCTGCCGTCGGGGCCGGTGACTCCCTCGGCGAGGAGGTCGGCGCGTCGGCGCAGGCCGACGGCCGCGCCCCGACGGGCGCGCACGACGGCGACCCGGTCGCGCGCGGCGGAGGGGGCGAGGCCGGCCGAGAGCGCCCGGAGGTCGGTGCCCTCGGGCACGCTGAACGACCCGGGCCGACCCTCCTCGACGACGTCGCCGACCACGCGGCTGAGCCGGAACATCCGGGTGTCGTCGCGGTCGAGGTCGTGCCCCACGACGTACCAGCGGCCCTGCGCGGTGACCACGCCCCACGGCTTCAGGTGGCGCGTGTCGGCGGCCGCCTGGTCGCCCCGGCGGTAGTCGAAGCGCACCGGCGTGCGGCTGAGCGCGGCCTGGCACATCGGCTCGAAGGCCGGCTCCTGCGCCGTGACGGCGGGCTGGAGGGTGTCGAGCTGGTCGCGGTCGACCGGCAGGCCCGCCGCCTTGAGCTTGAGCAGGGCCTCGGAGGTGGCCGAGGCGAGGCCGGCGTGGCGCCAGACGCGGGCGGCGAGGCCGAGCACGGCGACCTCCTCGGCGCTGAAGTCGAGGGGCGGCAGCTCGAAGGCGTCCCGCGCGATGCGGTAGCCCTGCTCGTCCTCGAAGTAGGTGTCGACCGCGCCCGTCTCGAGGGGGATGCCGAGGGCGCGCAGCTCCTCCTTGTCGCGCTCGAACATCCGCTCGAAGGCCTCGGTGCTCGCCGTCTCGCGGTACGGCTCCATCAGCTCGCGGATCTGCTCCTTGGTGGTGTAGCCCCGCGAGACGAGCAGCAGGATGACGAGGTTGAGCAGCCGCTCCGACTTGCGGGCGGCCATGCCTGCGGCGACCGGGCTCATCGGCCACCGACCCTCGAGGTAGCCGCAGCCGTCATCCGACCCCCAGCACGTCGACGACGAAGACGAGCGTGGAGTTCGGCGGGATGTCCTCCCCCTGGCCCGCGGCGCCGTATGCCAGGTCGGGCGGGCACACCAGCACCACCCGCGAACCCTCGGGAACGCCTTGGAGCAGGCGGTCCCACGCCGGGATGACCCGGCCGAGCCCGATCGAGAAGGTGGTCGGCTCGCCGCGGCTGTAGGAGTCGTCGAACGGCTCGTCGCCGCCCCACACCTGTCCGAGGTAGTTGACCGTGACCCGGTCGGGGTCGGTGATCTCCGGGCCCTCGCCCTCGACGAGGGTGTAGAGGCGCGGCTTGGTGGGCGGGTCCTGGCGAGGGACGGTGAACCCGCTGGGGACGCCGTCGCTCTCCTGCAGT
This sequence comes from Nocardioides marmoraquaticus, assembly GCF_054777915.1. Classification (NCBI taxonomy): domain Bacteria; kingdom Bacillati; phylum Actinomycetota; class Actinomycetes; order Propionibacteriales; family Nocardioidaceae; genus Nocardioides; species Nocardioides marmoraquaticus. The sequence goes on from NZ_BAAHAA010000013.1 coordinate 60,523, forward strand.
TGCGGCGCGGCCCGGGGGACGTCCTCCTCCTGGCCCTCGGGGGCGTCGAGGACGTCGGCGGGGTCGGTCGAGAGCACGTCGGCCACGATGACGACCGGGTCGCCCGCGTCGAGGCCGATCTGGGGCGAGCCGTCGGGGCCGTAGGCGTCCTCGGCGGTGGAGGCGATGACGACGCGGCTCTTGGCGTTCTGGCCCACCAGGCCCTGCACCAGCGAGGGGAACACCTGCTGGGTCAGGTCGACCTCCTGCGGCGCCTGGCCCTCGTCGTAGGTGCTGATCGCGACCTCGCCGCTCTGGCCGTTGACGATCGTCAGCCCGAGGATGGTCGTCGAGCTGGGCCCGACCTCGTCGCCGTCGCCCTCCTCCGCCGTCCACGAGCTGCTCTCGGAGATCTCGAGGGGCGCCTCGATGGTCACCTCGGGCTTCTCGTCGAAGGCGCCGCTCACCTCGACCTGCGCCCGCGCCTCCTCGGCTGCGGCCGAGTCGTCGTCGGAGGACTGGTCGTCGTCACCACCACCGCCACCGCCGCAGGCGGCGGTCAGCGCCAGCACGGCGGCCGAGGCCACCGCAGCCAGGCGGCGTCCTCGGCTCGTCGTACGGCTCGTGCGGGCGGTCGGACGGATGGGGTGGCGGCGGGTCACATTCCCTCGATGAGTCGTTCGACGCGCTCGTCGTGCGCCCGGAACGGGTCCTTGCACAAGACGGTGCGCTGGGCCTGGTCGTTGAGCTTGAGGTGCACCCAGTCGACGGTGAAGTCGCGGCGTCGTTCCTGGGCCTTCTTGATGAAGCTGCCGCGCAGCCGGGCGCGGGTGGTCTGCGGGGGCACCGACTTGGCGCGGTAGACGGCGAGGTCGTCGACCACGCGCTTGACCAGCCCGCGCTTCTCGAGCAGGTAGTAGAGCCCCCGGTCGCGATGGATGTCGTGGTAGGCCAGGTCGAGCTGCGCGACCCGGGGGTGCCCGAGCGGCAGGCCGTGCTTGGCGCGGTAGCGGTCGATGAGCTTCCACTTGATGACCCAGTCGATCTCGCGGTCGACCATCGACAGGTCGCCGGAGTCGACGGCCTTGAGGCCCCGCTCCCACAGGTCGAGGACCTGGTCGACGACCGGGGTGTGCAGCTCGCGGCGGTCGACGAAGTCGCGGACCCGACCGAGGTACTCCCCCTGGATGTCGAGCACGCTGGCCTCGCGGCCGTTGGCCAGGCGCACCTTGCGGCGGCCGGTGAGGTCGTGGCTGATCTCTCGGATGGCCCGGATGGGGTTCTCCATCGTCAGGTCGCGCATCACCACCCCCTCCTCGATCATCCGCAGCACCAGGTCACAGCTGGCGACCTTGAGCAGGGTGGTGGTCTCGCTCATGTTGGAGTCGCCCACGATCACGTGCAGCCGGCGGAACCGCTCGGCGTCGGCGTGGGGCTCGTCGCGGGTGTTGATGATGGGTCGCGAGCGGGTGGTGGCGCTCGAGACGCCCTCCCAGATGTGCTCGGCGCGCTGGCTCACGCTGTACGACGCCCCCCGCGGCGTCTGCGTGACCTTGCCGGCCCCGCAGATGAGCTGCCGGGTCACGAGGAACGGGATCAGCACGTCGGCGAGGCGGGCGAACTCGCCGTGCCGGCTGACCAGGTAGTTCTCGTGGCAGCCGTAGGAGTTGCCGGCGGAGTCGGTGTTGTTCTTGAACAGGTAGACGTCGCCCGAGATGCCCTCGTCACGCAGGCGTCGCTCGGCGTCGACGAGCAGGCCCTCGAGCACCCGCTCCCCCGCCTTGTCGTGGGCGACCAGGTCGACGACGTCGTCGCACTCGGGCGTGGCGTACTCGGGGTGGCTGCCGACGTCGAGGTAGAGCCGGGCACCGTTGGCGAGGAAGACGTTGCTCGACCGACCCCAGCTGACGACCTTGCGGAACAGGTAGCGGGCCACCTCGTCGGGGCTCAGCCGACGCTGGCCCTTGAACGTGCACGTGACGCCGTACTCGTTCTCGATGCCGAAGATGCGCCGGTCCACGACAGCCACACTATGCGCCCGGGTGATGCGGTGCCCGGCAGCCCACGCCCGCTGGGGATGCGGGAGGAGGCCCAGCGGTCCTAGGTTGGCTCTCCATGAGCGTGTGGCGCACCAAGAGCATCGAGCAGTCGATCGCCGACACCGACGATCCCGACGCCAAGCTCCGCAAGGACCTGGGCGCGGTCGACCTGGTGGTCTTCGGCGTCGGGGTCATCATCGGGGCCGGCATCTTCGTCCTCACCGGGACGGTGGCGGCGTCGAACTCGGGGCCTGCGCTCGCCCTCAGCTTCTTCATCGCCGCGATCGCGTGCGGCCTCGCCGGGCTCTGCTACGCCGAGTTCGCCTCGACGGTGCCGGTGGCCGGGAGCGCCTACACCTTCAGCTACGCCACCCTCGGCGAGCTCGTCGCGTGGATCATCGGCTGGGACCTCGTGCTCGAGTTCACCATCGGCTCGGCCGCCCTGGCCTCCAGCTTCTCGGGCTACCTCGAGCAGGTGCTCGGGATCGTCGGAGTGACGCTGCCGACCTCGCTGTCGTCGGCGTCCGAGGGTTTCGTCGACCTCCCGGCCATGGTGATCGCCCTCGTGGTGATGGGCATGCTGGTGCGCGGCACGAAGTTCTCGAGCCGGTTCAACCAGGTCGTCGTGGCCATCAAGCTGGTCGTCGTCGCCGCGGTCATCGTCGTCGGCATCACCCTCGTCGACCCGTCGAACTGGGTGCCGTTCATCCCCGAGTCGCAGCCCGCCGACAGCGGGGGCGGCAGCTTCCAGTCGCAGCCGCTCATCACCTCGATCTTCGGCCTGGAGCCGGCCGTCTTCGGCGTCGCGGGCGTCATCGCCGGGGCCTCGGTGGTGTTCTTCGCCTTCATCGGCTTCGACATCGTCGCCACCACCGCCGAGGAGGCCCGCAACCCCAAGCGCGACGTGCCCATCGGCATCCTGGGCTCGCTCGCCATCGTCACCCTGCTGTACGCCGCCGTCAGCCTCGTCGTGACCGGCGTGCAGAGCTACCAGGACATCGACCCCGCCGACGGCGCCCCGCTGGCGACCGCCTTCGACGCCGCCGGCGTCACGTGGATGGGCAACCTCGTGGCCGTGGGCGCCTGCGTCGGCCTCGTCGTCGTCGCGATGATCCTGATGCTCGGCCAGAGCCGCGTCGCGTTCGCCATGGCCCGCGACGGACTGCTGCCCCGCTCGCTCGCGCGGGTGCACCCGACGTACGGCACGCCGCACCGGATCACCCTGATCGCGGGCGTCGCGATCGCGCTGCTCGCCGGCTTCGTCGACCTGGCCACGCTGGCCAACCTGGTCAACATCGGCACGCTGTTCGCCTTCACCCTCGTCAGCATCGGCGTGCTGGTGCTGCGTCGTACCCGGCCCGACCTCCCGCGCGCCTTCCGCACCCCCGCCGCCCCGATCGTCGCCACGCTGTCGGTGGTCCTGTGCGTCTACCTGATGCTCAACCTCACGGGCGAGACCTGGGAGCGCTTCCTGATCTGGATGGCCCTCGGCGTCGTCGTCTACGTCACCTACAGCCGCCGCCACAGCCGCCTCGGCCAGCGCGAGGCCACCCCCGCCCCCTGAGAAGCCCCGCGAGGGGCGGGCACGCTACTGCCGCTCCTGAGACGCCCCGCGAGCGGTGAGCACGCGGCTGCCGCTCCCTGAGGAGCCCCGCGAGGGATGGGCGCATGGCTGCCGCTCCCTGAGGAGCCCCGCGAGGGACGAGCGGGGCGTCTCGAAGGGCGCGCCCCCTTCGTGGCTCGCTCCGCTCGCACCTCAGGGAGCGAATGCGCACTCACTGCTCCCCGCGAGGGGCGCACGCGACTGCCGCTCCCCTGAGGAGCCCCGCGAGGGACGAGCGGGGCGTCTCGAAGGGCGCGCCCCCTTCGTGGCTCGCTCCGCTCGCACCACAGGGAACGAATGCGCACTCACTGCTCCCCGCGGGACGAGCGATCGGCTGCAGCTTCCTGAGAAGCCCGCAAGGGCCGGGCACGCGACTGCCGCTCCCTGAGGACCCGCAAGGGCCGGGCACGCGACTGTCGCTCCCTGAGGAGCCCCGCGAGGGACGAGCGGGGCGTCTCGAAGGGTGCGCCCCCTTCGTGGCTCGCTCCGCTCGCACCTCAGGGAGCGAATCCGCGCTCACTGCTCCCCGCGGGGACGAGCGATCGGGCTGCCGCTCCCTGGGTAGCCCGCAAGGGCCGGGCACGCGACTGCCGCTCCCTGAGGACCCGCAAGGGCCGGGCACGCGACTGTCGCTCCCTGAGGAGCCCCGCGAGGGACGAGCGGGGCGTCTCGAAGGGCGCGCCCCTTCGTGGCTGGCTCCGCTCGCACCTCAGGGAGCGGCACCACAACCGCTGCTCCCCGCGAAGAGCGGGGCCAGGAGCCGGTCAGGCGTCGGGGGGGACCTCGCCGGGCGAGACCGACGGTGCGGTGTGGTCGGGGGCGTCGTCGGCGCCCGCGCTGCCGCCGAGCACCTCGCGCAGAGCCGGCAGGGTGAGCCGGCGGAACTTGCGCGGCTGGGTGCGCGTGCGGTCGAGCACGGCGACCTCGAGGTCGTCGGCGGGGATGTCACGGTGGCCGGTCTCGGAGTGGCCGAGCGCGGCCGCGGCGAGGCGCAGCGCGTCGTCGCGGGACATCCCGGCGGAGAAGCGCTCGGCGACGTAGGACGTCACCGCGTCGGCGGCACCGCCCATGACGGCGTAGTCGCGCTCCTCGACGACCTGGCCGTCGAAGGTGAGCCGGAACAGCTGGTCGGCCTCGGCGCTGTCGCCCACCTCGCCGACGAAGATCTCGATCTCGTAGGGCTTCTCACCACCGCTGGAGAAGATCGCGCCGAGCGTCTGCGCGTACGCGTTGGCCAGGCCCCGCCCGGTGACGTCGCGACGGTCGTAGGAGTAGCCGCGCATGTCGGCCAGCCGCACGCCGGCGATGCGCAGGCTCTCGAACTCGTTGTAGCGACCGACCGCCGCGAAGGCGATGCGGTCGTAGATCTCGCTGATCTTGTGCAGCGCCGCGGACGGGTTCTCGGAGCAGAAGACGAGGCCGTCGGCGTAGCGGACGGCGACGACGGACCGCCCCCGGGCGATGCCCTTGCGGGCGAAGTCGGCCCGGTCCTTCATCAACTGCTCGGGCGAGACGTAGAACGGCATGCTCATGCCTGTGGGCTCCTCAGGTCAGGGGGGCGTTGGGCCCGTCGGGCCGCTGCATCCGGGCGGCGACCACGGTGTCGGCGATCGCGGCCACCGCGTCCTGGCCGAGCCGCTCCTGGCCGTCGGCGGTCACGACGTGCACGACCGGGAAGATGCGGCGGGCGAGGTCTGGGCCCCCGGTCGCGGAGTCGTCGTCGGCGGCGTCGTACAGCGCCTGGACCACGGCGGTCACGGCACCCTGGGCGTCGAGGTCGTCGCGGTAGAGCTTCTTCAGCGCCCCGCGGGCGAAGATCGAGCCGGAGCCGACGGCGTGGAACGCGGTCTCCTCGTAGCGTCCGCCGGTGACGTCGTAGGAGAAGATCCGGCCCTGCTCGTGGTCGTGGTCGTAGCCGGCGAACAGCGGCACGACCGCGAGGCCCTGCATCGCGAGGCCGAGGTTGCCGCGGATCAGGGCCGAGAGCCGGTTGGCCTTGCCGTCGGTCGAGAGCGTGGTGCCCTCGATCTTCTCGTAGTGCTCGAGCTCGGTCTGGAACAGCCGCACCAGCTCGACCGCGAGGCCGGCGGTGCCGGCGATGCCGACCGCGGAGAACTCGTCGGCGGCGAAGACCTTCTGGATGTCGCGCTGGGCGATGACGTTGCCCATGGTCGCGCGGCGGTCACCTCCCATGACCACGCCGCCGGGGAAGGTCACGGCGACGATCGTGGTGGCGTGCGGCGCGAGCTGCGCCGCGTCGCCCGGGGGGAGGCTGCGCCGCGACGGCAGCAGCTCCGGCGAGACGGTGCCCACGAACTCCGCGAAGGAGCTGCTGCCGGGGGCCAGGAAGGCCCCCGAGAGCCGGGATCCGGTGGTCGGGTCGCCCATCGGTGTCACTGACCGCCCTTCTGGATGAAGGACTTCACGAAGTCCTCCGCGTTGGTCTCCAGCACGTCGTCGATGTCCTCGAGGATCGCGTCGATGTCCTCGTCGAGCTGCTCCTTGCGCTCGGCCGCGGCCTCGGTGGCGGAGTCCTGCTCCTCGACGGCCTCCTCGGCGTCGTGGGACCTGCGCGGCTGCTTGTGCTCCTGCGCCATGACGACCTCCTGCTGGGGAACGGGCGCCGTGCCCTGGCGGCGACGAGCCCTCTGCCACGACCCTAGCGGCCCGCCACCCACAGTCCGTGCACGCGGAGGGGCGGCTCAGCCGGCAGTCAGCGCCTCGAACAGCGACAACGCCGTCTCGTGCTGCTCGAGCAGCGCGCCGACGTGGGCGCGCGACCCGCGCAGCGGGTCGATGGTCGGGACGCGCTGCAGTGACTCACGTCCCGGCAGGTCGAAGATGACGGAGTCCCACGACGCCGCGGCGATGCTCTCGGGGTAGCGGGCCAGGCACCGGCCACGGAAGTAGGCGCGGGTGTCCTCCGGCGGCTCCGTCATCGCGGACACGACCTCGTCGTCGCCGAGCAGCCGCTCGACCCGACCGGCCCGGACGAGGCGCTGGTAGAGGCCCTTCTCGGGGCGGAGGTCGGCGTACTGCAGGTCGATCAGCGCGAGCTTGGCGTCACCCCAGCCCAGGCCGTCGCGGTCGCGGTAGGACTGCAGCAGCTTGAGCTTCGCGACCCAGTCGAGCTCGCGGGCGCACTCCATCGGGTCGCGCTCGAGGCGGGTCAGCACCGACTCCCAGCGACGCAGCACCTCGGCGGTCTCGGGATCGGGCTCGCCGCCCATGCGCTCGCCGACGTAGCGCTGCGCGGCCTCGAGGTAGAGCCACTGCAGCTGCACGGCCGTCATCATCCGGCCCGCCCCGACGTCGAGAAGGTGCGTCAGCGTCGGGTCGTGCGAGACGTCCTTCAGCGAGGCGACCGAGCGCGAGACGCGCCAGTCGTCGGTGAGGAAGCCGTCCTCGATCATCGCCAGGACCAGGCTGGTCGTGCCGACCTTGAGGTACGTCGACACCTCGGCGAGGTTGGCGTCGCCGATGATGACGTGCAGCCGGCGGTACTTCTCGGGGTCGGCGTGCGGCTCGTCGCGGGTGTTGATGATGGGGCGCTTGAGCGTCGTCTCGAGCCCGACCTCGACCTCGAAGAAGTCGGCGCGCTGGCTGAGCTGGAAGCCCTGGCCACGTCCGTCCTGACCCAGCCCCACGCGGCCGGCACCGCAGACGACCTGCCGGCTGACGAAGAACGGCGTCAGGTGGCGCACCACGTCGCCGAAGGGCGTCGAGCGGCGCAGCAGGTAGTTCTCGTGGGCGCCGTACGACGCCCCCTTGCCGTCGGTGTTGTTCTTGTACAGCACCAGGTCGCCGGTCACGTCGGTGTGCTCGACGTCGCCCGGCACCGCCGCGAAGCGGGCCGCGTCGAGCGCGACCTGCTCCCCCGCCTTGTCCCAGCGCACGACGTCGCGCGGGTTGGTGCACTCGGGCGTGGAGTACTCCGGGTGGGCATGGTCGACGTAGAGCCTCGCGCCGTTGGTCAGGATGACATTGGCGAGGCCGAGGTCCTCGTCGGTCAGCTGCGTCGGGTCGGCGACGGCCCGCGACATGTCGAAGCCCCGGGCGTCGCGCAGCGGCGACTCCTCCTCGAAGTCCCACCGCGCCCGCCGCGCCCGCAGCGTGCTGCTGGCGTAGGCGTTGACCAGTCGCGTGCTGGCCACCATCGGGTTGGCGTGGGGGTGGCCCACGACCGAGATGCCGAACTCGGTCTCGGTCCCCATGACCCGGCGCACGCTCACGCGGCGAGCCTACGCACCGCCGCACGACTGACCGGCACCTGCCGGGTCACTGACGGCGCGGGCGTGACTGGAGGGCGTGCACGACGTTGACCAGCAGGATCATCACCCAGGTGAGCACGATCGCGTCGCGGCTGTCGTGGACGATCGCGGTCAGCGGGATCGCGGCCACCAGGGAGACGATGGCCAGCGCGAGCTGTCGTGCCCCCGCGTTCTGGTCGACGTACGTCGTCACGACCTCGGGCGGTCGTGGGGCGGACCCCTCGGCCACCGCCTTCTCGACGCGCTCGACGAACGCCTCGAGGAGCGCGTCGTCGTAGTCCGGCCCGAGCTCGCGGCGGGTCGCGAGGAGCGCCTCGGCGTCCTCGCGACCCGGCCGCGACGGCTCGGCCATGCTCAGAGGTACTGCCCGGTGTTGGACACCGTGTCGATCGAACGACCCGGCTCGGTGCCCTGCTTGCCGGTGATGAGCGTGCGGATGAACACGATCCGCTCGCCCTTCTTGCCCGAGATGCGGGCCCAGTCATCGGGGTTCGTGGTGTTGGGGAGGTCCTCGTTCTCCTTGAACTCGTCGACGCAGGCCTGGAGCAGGTGGCCCACCCGCAGGCCCTTGCTCTGCTGCTCGAGGAAGTCCTTGATGGCCATCTTCTTGGCGCGGTCGACGATGTTCTGGATCATCGCCCCGGAGTTGAAGTCCTTGAAGTACAGGACCTCCTTGTCACCGTTGGCGTACGTCACCTCGAGGAAGCGGTTCTCCTCGGTCTCGGTGTACATGCGCTCGACGGTGGCCCGGATCATCGCCGCGACGGTCGCCTCGCGGTCGTCGCCGAACTCGGCGAGGTCGTCGGCGTGGAGCGGCAGCCGCGAGGTGAGGTACTTCGAGAAGATGTCGCGCGCCGACTCGGCGTCGGGACGCTCGATCTTGATCTTCACGTCGAGCCGGCCGGGCCGCAGGATCGCCGGGTCGATCATGTCCTCGCGGTTGGAGGCACCGATGACGAGGACGTTCTCGAGCAGCTCGACGCCGTCGATCTCGCTGAGCAGCTGCGGGACGATGGTGTTCTCGACGTCGGAGGAGACGCCGGAGCCGCGGGTGCGGAACAGCGAGTCCATCTCGTCGAAGAACACGATGACGGGCGTGCCCTCCGAGGCCTTCTCGCGCGCCCGTTGGAAGACCAGGCGGATGTGCCGCTCGGTCTCGCCGACGTACTTGTTGAGCAGCTCGGGGCCCTTGATGTTGAGGAAGTAGGACTTCCCCTCCTGGCCGGTCTTCGCCGCGACCTTCTTGGCCAGGCTGTTGGCGACGGCCTTGGCGATGAGGGTCTTGCCGCAGCCGGGCGGGCCGTACAGCAGCACGCCCTTGGGCGGGCTGAGCTCGTGCTCGACGAACAGGTCGGGGTGCAGGTAGGGCAGCTCGACGGCGTCGCGGATCGACTCGATCTGCGAGAACAGGCCCCCGATGTCGCCGTAGTCGATGTCGGGCACCTCCTCGAGCACGAGCTCCTCGACCTCGCTCTTGGGCACCTTCTCGTAGACGTAGCCGGAGCGGGCGTCGAGCAGCAGCGAGTCGCCCGCGCGCAGCCGTGCCTCGCGCAGCGGCTGGGCCAGCCGCACCACGCGCTCCTCGTCGGCGTTGGCGATCACCAGGGCGCGCTCGCCGTCGGCGAGGATCTCCTTGAGCATCACGACCTCGCCCACCTGCTCGAACTCGAGCGCGGTGACGACGTTGAGCGCCTCGTTGAGCAGCACCTCCTGGCCGCGCGTCAGCGCGTCGAGATCGACGTTGGGGCTGACCGTGACCCGGAGCTTGCGCCCGCCGGTGAACACGTCGACGGTGTCGTCGTCGTTGCGCTGCAGGAAGGTGCCGAAGCCGGTCGGCGGCTGCGCGAGCCGGTCGACCTCCTCCTTGAGCGTGATGATCTGGTCGCGGGCCTCGCGCAGCGTCTGGGCGAGCCGCTCGTTCTGCGAGGTGACCGCGGCGAGCGAGCGCTGCGTGTCCGCGAGGCGCTGGTCGACCGACTGGCTCCCCGAGCCGTACGGCGCCTCGTGCACGCGGCGGCGGAGCACCGCGACCTCGGCCTCGAGGGCGACCACCTGTGCGCGCAGCTCGGCCGCGCTCGGGTCCTGGGGGTTCTCTGGCACTGCGTCCACCTCCACCGGGGCTCTCGTCGACCCCGCACGCCGACCCTACTGCGGCCGGTCACGTGGTTCGCGGGTTGTCTGCCTCACACGCCGCACGGTGATGGACCCGTGACCTGCCGGTCACGTGAACGCTCCCATGGCGCGATGTCGCGAGGCTGAGGCCGTCCCCGGGGAGCTTTTCGAACGAGAAGCACGTCGATCCGCACGTTCCGACCGATCCGCTCCCCCTCCCTCGGCGTGTCGGGCGCTTTTCGTTCGAAAAGCCGGGGCGGAGCGCTCAGACGCCCTGCGGCCGGGGGCCCTGGTAGTCGTCGCCGTAGGCGCCGGGGGCGGGGCGGCGGGTCTTGCGCGGGGCGGCGGAGCCGACGCTCATGCGGCGGGCGGTGACGAGGAAGCCGGTGTGGCCGTTCATCTTGTGGCTCGGGCGCACGGCGAGGCCCTCGACGTGCCAGTCGCGCACCAGCGTCTCCCAGGGCTGCGGCTCGGTGAACTCGCCGTGGGCGCGCAGCGTCTCGACGACGCGGCCGAGCTGGGTGGTGGTGGCGACGTACGCGACGACGAGGCCGCCGGGGCGCAGCGCGTCGGCGACGACGTCGACGCACTCCCACGGCGCGAGCATGTCGAGCACGACCCGGTCGACGGTGCCGGGACCGGTGGCGCCGGGGAGCGACTCGACCAGGTCGCCGACGCTGAGCCGCCAGGCGGGGTGGAGCGTGTCGTGGCCGAAGAACTGCCGCACGTTGCGCTCGGCGACGGCCGCGAACTCCTCGCGGCGCTCGAACGACAGCAACCGGCCGGTCGGCCCGACGGCGCGCAGCAGCGAGCAGCTCAGCGCACCGGATCCGGCACCCGCCTCGACCACGGTGGCGCCCGGGAAGATGTCGGCCATCGCGACGATCTGCGCGGCGTCCTTGGGGTAGACGACCGCCGCGCCACGCGGCATGGAGACGACGAACTCGCTGAGCAGCGGACGGAAGACGAGGTACTCGCCGCCGTTGGTCGAGGTCAGCGTGAACCCCTCGTCGTGGCCGATGAGGTCGTCGTGGGCCAGGCCGCCCTTGTTGGTGTGGAACGTGACGCCGGGCTGCAGGCACAGGTTGTGCTTGCGGCCCTTGTTGTCGACGAGCCGCACCCACTCGCCCGGCTGCAGCGGTCCGCGGCGTACGCCGGACCAGTCGGCGCCGTCGGCGGGTGGACCGTCGGCGTCGGGCGGGGTCGGGTCGTGCGGGGCCGGGTCGTGCGTGGTCGGGTCGGTCACGAGCGGGCGGTCTCCTCGAAGGCGCGGTCGACGTCGGTGCTGGCGAGCACCCCGAAGATCGAGCCGTCGGGCTCGACCAGGACGTACTCCTCGGCGGGCAGGCGCGCCATCGCGCGCACCAGCTCCTCGCCGGTCAGGTCGGCGGGCACCAGCAGGCCCGCCTCGAGGGTGCGGGCCACCGAGGTCACCGGCACCCACGGCCGACGCTCGGCGGGGGTGGCCACGAGCGCGCGCTCGCTGACGACGCCGGCGGGGCGCTCGCTGCGGTCGAGGAGCACCACCCCGCCCGCGCCGGCCTCCTGGGCGCGGCGCACGGCCTCGGCCACCGAGAGGTCGTCGGGCACGGCGAGGGCGCGCCGCGCGAGCCGGCGGGCGTCGAGGGCCGGCAGCCGGCGGCGGATGCGGGCCTGCGCGAGCTGCTGGGTCGCACCCGCCCACAGGAACGCCGCCAGCACGAGCACCACCACGTAGGTGAGGACGTCGGCGCGCACGCCGTAGCCGAGCTCGAGCACGACCGGCCACAGCAGCACGAGCACCGCGACGACGCGGCCGCCCCAGGCGGCGGCGACGGTGCCCCGGTGCTGGTCACCACCGACCTGCCACACCACGGCCCGCAGCACGCGGCCGCCGTCGAGAGGCAGGCCGGGCACGAGGTTGAGCACGCCGACGAGCAGGTTGGCGACCGCGAGGCCCTCCACCGCGAGCCGGGGCAGCCCCTCGGGGCTCAACGGCGCCAGCGCCAGGGCTGCGCCTCCCACGGCCAAGGAGGTGAGCGGGCCCACCACGGAGATCCAGAACTCCTGCTTGGCGCTCTCGGACTCGCGGTCGATCTCGGTGGCGCCGCCGAGGAAGTGCAGCGTGATCGAGCGGACGCCGAGCCCGAAGCGCTGGGCCACCAGGGCGTGGGAGATCTCGTGCAGCAGCACCGAGAGGTAGAGCAGGACGGCGAAGACCACGCCCGCGACGTAGCGCAGGCCGCCGAGACCCGGCTGGACGACCTCGATGCGCGGGGCGAGCACCACCGCGATCAGGCCGGCGACCAGCAACCACGACGACGTCACGAGGACGTCGACCCCCGCGACCCGACCGATGCGCACGGCACCGCGTGGGGCGCGGCGCGCCGGGCCGCGGTCGGTCGCTGTCACCCGGCCAACGCTACCGGGGCGGGTTGTCCGACCCCGCACCTAGGTTGGGGCCCGTGGACACCCCGACGACCCCGGCGAGCGACCTGACGGTGGACCCGGCCGAGCGCGCACCGCGCGGCACGGTGGTCGACGGCGAGCAGGTGGTGGGGGCGCTGTCGCCGACGGCGATGGCCGAGTTCCGCGACTGCGCGCTGCGCTACCGGCTGCGGCGCATCGACCGGGTGCCCGAGCCGCGTGCGCCCGAGGCGCTGCGCGGCACCCTCGTGCACCGGGTGCTCGAGCTGCTCTTCGACCTGCCGGCCCCGGAGCGCGAGCCGGGCCGTGCCGACGCGCTGGTCGACGTCGCCTGGGCCGAGCTGGCGGAGGCCGAGCCCGACCTGGCCGACGCCGTCCCCGACGACGAGCGGGCCGCCTGGCTCGCCCCCTGCCGCGCAGCGGTGGCGGCGTACTTCGACCTCGAGGACCCGCGCCGCCTCGAACCCGCCGAGCGCGAGCTCTACGTCGAGGCTCTCCTCGGCTCCCGGCTGCTGCTCCGCGGCGTCGTCGACCGGCTCGACGAGAGGCCCGACGGAGCGCTGCGGGTGGTCGACTACAAGTCCGGGCGGGCGCCGGCCGCGGGCTTCGAGCAGCGGGCGCTGGCCCAGCTCCGCGTCTACGCCCTCGTGCTGTGGCGCAGCCGCGGCGTGGTGCCGCAGGAGCTCCGGCTGGTCTACCTCGGCGACGGCCAGACCATCAGCCACTCCCCCGACGCTGCCGAGCTCGAGGCCACCGAGCGCACGGCCGAGGCGCTCTGGGCGGCCGTCAGCGAGGCGTCCGCGACCGGTGGCTTCGAGGCCAACCCGGGCTTCGCCTGCCGCTGGTGCACCTTCCAGGAGCTGTGCCCGGCCTGGGGCGGCACGCCGCCGCCGTACGCCTCACCCGAGGAGCGCGCCGAGCGCCGCCGGCGTGAGGCCGACGAGGCTGTCGCGCACGACGCGGCGGCCCCCGGCCTCGACCTCGGCGTAGGCGGGCACGACCAGCACGGTGCACCCGGCGGCCTCGGCGGCGGCGGTGCCGGTGGGTGAGTCCTCGACCGCCAGGGTGCGCTCCGCGGTGACGCCGAGCTCGGCCATGGCGCGCAGGTAGGGCTCGGGGTGGGGCTTGCCCTGGTCGACGAGGTCACCGGTGACGACGACGTCGAAGGTGCCGGCGGGCAGCGCGCGCAGCACGGGCTCGGCGAAGCGCCAGTACGAGTTCGTCACCAGGCCGCACCGCACCGCGGCACCGCGCAGCGCGGCGAGCAGCTCCTGCGCCCCCGGCAGCCACGGCAGGTGCTCCTCGACCAGCACCAGCACGTCGGCGAGCAGCTCGTCGACGATCTGCTCCTGCGAGATGGTGAGGCCGGCGACGTCCTGCAGCACTCGAGCCGACGCCTGCAGGCTCTTGCCCAGCAGCCGCCCCTCGTCGGCCTCGGTCCACGTGCCGCCGTGGCGCTCGACGAGCGCGGTGGTGCAGCGGGCCCAGTAGGGCTCGGTGTCGACGAGCGTGCCGTCCATGTCCCACAGCACCGCCGCGGGCAGCTCGCCGCCCATCGGGCCGCCGGCCTCCGGGGCGCCGCCGTCAGTCATCGGGGTCGTAGCCGAGGTTGGCCGAGAGCCACTTCTCGGCCTCGGGCACCGTCCAGCCCTTGCGCTCGGCGTACGACGCGACCTGGTCGCGGCCGACGCGGCCCACCACGAAGTACTGCGAGGCGGGGTGGGAGAAGTACCAGCCGCTCACCGACGCACCGGGCCACATCGCCATCGACTCGGTGAGCGTGATGCCGGTGGTCCCCTCGACGTCGAGCAGCTCCCACAACGTGATCTTCTCGGTGTGCTCCGGACAGGCCGGGTAGCCCGGCGCGGGCCGGATGCCGCGGTAGCGCTCGGCGATCAGCTCGTCGTTGCGGAGGTGCTCGTCGGGCGCGTAGCCCCACAGCTCCCTGCGCACCCGCTCGTGCAGCCGCTCGGCGAAGGCCTCGGCGAGGCGGTCGGCCAGCGACTCGAGCAGGATCGCGGAGTAGTCGTCGTGCTCGGCCTTGAACTTCTCTACCCGCTCGGCGCTGCCGAGCCCGGCCGTGACGGCGAAGCCGCCCACGTGGTCGGCGAGCCCGGTGTGGCTGGGGGCGACGAAGTCGGCCAGCGAGCGGTGCGGCACGCCCTCGCGGTGCTCGCCCTGCTGGCGCAGGTGGTGCAGGACGGTGCGCACCTCGGTGCGGTCGTCGTCGGCGAAGACCACCACGTCGTCGCCTCGCGACGCGGCCGGGAAGAAGCCGTAGACGCCCTTCGCCTCGAGCCAGCCCTCCGCGACGACCGTGTCGAGCATCTCCTGCGCGTCCTCCCACAGCCGGCGGGCCGCCTCCCCGGTGGCGGGGTTGTTGAGGATGTCGGGAAAGCGCCCCTTCATCTCCCAGGCGTTGAAGAACGGCTGCCAGTCGACGTACTCACGCAGCACGGCGAGGTCCTCGGTCACCGCGTGCACGCCGGTGCCGACCAGGGGCGCCGGCGGCTCGTACGCCGCCCAGTCGAGGTCGGGCGCGCCGGCCCGGGCCCGCTCGATCGGCAGCAGGCGCCGCTGCTGCTTGCCGGCGTGGCGCTCGCGCAGCGAGGCGTAGTCGGCCTCGGTCTCGGCGAGCAGCTTCTCGCGGCGCTGCGGGTGCAGCAGCGCGGCCGCGACCGGGACCGAGCGGGAGGCGTCCTTCACCCAGAGCACCGGCCCGCCGTAGCGGGGCGTGACCTTGACCGCCGTGTGGGCGCGCGAGGTGGTGGCGCCGCCGATGAGCAGCGGGATGTCGAAGCCCTGCCGCTCCATCTCGGAGGCGAAGTGCACCATCTCGTCGAGCGAGGGGGTGATCAGGCCGGACAGGCCGATGATGTCGGCGCCGACCTCCCTGGCCTTGTCGAGCACCTTCTGTGCCGGCACCATCACCCCGAGGTCGATGACGTCGTAGTTGTTGCACTGCAGCACGACGCCGACGATGTTCTTGCCGATGTCGTGCACGTCGCCCTTGACGGTGGCCATGACGATGGTGCCGTTGGAGGAGCGCTCGTCGCCCTCCTCCATCTCCTCCTCGATGAAGGGGATGAGGTAGGCGACCGCCTTCTTCATCACGCGCGCCGACTTCACCACCTGCGGGAGGAACATCTTGCCGGCGCCGAAGAGGTCGCCGACGACGTTCATGCCGTCCATCAGCGGGCCCTCGATGACCTCGATCGGCCGCCCACCGCGCTCGGCGATGATGCCGCGCAACTCCTCGATGTCGTCCTCGACGTGGGCGTCGAGGCCCTTGACCAGGGCGTGGGTGATCCGCTCCTCGATCGGCAGCGAGCGCCACTCCTGGACCGCCGCCTCCTGCTTCTCCCCCGACCCGCGGTGCTGCTCGGCGAGCTCGAGCAGGCGCTCGGTCGCGGCCATCGCGTCGTCGGTGCGGTCGAGCACGACGTCCTCGATCGCGTCGCGCAGCGCGGGCGCCACCTCGTCGTACACCTGGAGCGCGCCGGCGTTGACGATGCCCATCGTCAGGCCCGCCTCGACGGCGTGGAAGAGGAAGACCGCGTGGATCGCCTCGCGCACCTCGTTGTTGCCGCGGAAGGAGAACGAGACGTTGGAGATGCCGCCCGAGACCAGCGCGTGCGGGAGGTTCTGCCTGATCCAGCGGGTGCCCTCGATGAAGTCGCGGCCGTACGACGCGTGCTCCTCGATGCCGGTGGCGACGGCGAAGACGTTGGGGTCGAAGATGACGTCCTCCGCCGGGAAGCCCTCCTCCTCGACCAGGATGCGGTAGGCCCGGGCGCAGATCTCCTGGCGGCGCTCGAGGGTGTCGGCCTGGCCGTCCTCGTCGAAGGCCATCACGACGACGGCGGCGCCGTGCTTGCGGCACAGCCGGGCCTGGCGCCGGAAGGGCTCCTCGCCCTCCTTCATCGAGATCGAGTTCACGATGGGCTTGCCCTGCAGGCACTTCAGGCCGGCCTCGATCACCTCGAACTTCGACGAGTCGACCATCACCGGCACCCGACTGATGTCGGGCTCGCCGGCGACCAGGCGCAGGAAGCGCTCCATGGCCGCGACGCCGTCGATCATGCCCTCGTCCATGTTGACGTCGATGACCTGCGCGCCGTTCTCGACCTGCTGCGCGGCGACGCTGAGGGCGGTGTCGTAGTCGCCGTCCTTGATGAGGTTGCGGAAGCGCAGCGAGCCGGTGATGTTGGTGCGCTCACCGACGTTGACGAACAGCGAGTCGCCGTCGATGGTCAGCGGCTCCAGGCCCGAGAGGCGCATGGCGGGTGCCTGCTCGGGCACCTCGCGCGGCGACTGCCCCTCGACGGCGCGCGCGACGGCAGCGATGTGATCGGGGGTCGTGCCGCAGCAGCCACCCACCAGGTTGACCAGCCCCGCCTCGGCGAACTCGCCCACCACGGCGGCGGTCTCCGACGGGCCCTCGTCGTACTCGCCGAAGGCGTTGGGCAGACCGGCGTTGGGGTAGGCCGAGACGAAGGTGTCGGCGACGCGCGCCAGGTCGGCCAGGAAGGGACGCATCTCCTTGGCGCCCAGTGCGCAGTTGAGCCCCACCAGCAGCGGGCGGGCGTGACGCACCGAGTGCCAGAACGCCTCGGTCGTCTGGCCCGACAGGGTGCGGCCCGAGGCGTCGGTGATGGTGCCCGAGATGACGACCGGCCAGCGGCGGCCGTGCTCCTCGAAGACGGTCTCGACGGCGAAGATCGCGGCCTTGGCGTTGAGGGTGTCGAAGACGGTCTCGATGACGAGACCGTCGGAGCCGCCGTCGAGCAGGCCGCGGGTCGACTCGGCGTACGCCTCGACGAGCTGGTCGAAGGTGACGTTGCGCGCCCCGGGGTCGTTGACGTCGGGGCTGATCGAGGCGGTGCGGTTGGTCGGCCCGATGGCGCCCAGCACGAAGCGCGGCTTGTCGGGGGTGCGCTCGGTGACGGCGTCGCAGGCCGCGCGGGCGAGGCGGGCGGACTCGTAGGACAGCTCGTAGGCGAGGTCCGACATGTCGTAGTCGGCCATGGCGATCCGGGTCGCGCTGAACGTGTTGGTCTCGATCAGGTCGGCGCCGGCCTCGAGGTAGCGCTCGTGGACCTCGCGCACGATTTCGGGCTGCGTCAGCGACAGCAGGTCGTTGTTGCCCTGCACGTCGGTGTGCCAGTCGGCGAACCGCTCGCCGCGGTAGTCGGCCTCCCCCAGCCTGCTGCCCTGCAACGCGGTGCCCATGGCCCCGTCGAGCACGAGGATGCGCTCGCGCAGCAGGTCGGCCAGCTGCTCGGTGCAGTCGGGCCGGTGGTGCGGCGGGAAGGCGTTCTCAGCAGCGTCGGACACCTGTCCAGGGTACGGACCGCGCCGGTCGCGGGGCCGTCGGTCCCGGATGGTGGCAGGCGCGGTGCCTAGGCTGGGGCGGTGATCGAGATCGAGGACGTCGCGCCGCTGCGCGACGCCGTGATGGTGGCCGCGTTCGAAGGTTGGAACGACGCCGCAGGGGCCTCCTCCGGGGTCGTCGACCACCTCATCGAGGTGTGGGACGCCACCCTGGTGGCCGCCATCGACCCCGAGGAGTTCTACGACTTCCAGGTCAACCGCCCGACCGTCGGCGCCGACGAGGCCGGCATGCGCCGCATCACCTGGCCGTCGTCGCAGGTGTACGTCGCCCGGCCCCCGGGCTCCGAGCGCGACGTGGTGCTGCTGCGCGGGCTCGAGCCCAACATGAAGTGGCGCCAGTTCTGCGCCGAGCTGCTCGCCCACGCCGACGACCTCGGTGTGCAGCTGGTCGTGACCCTGGGGGCGCTCCTCGCCGAGGTGCCGCACAGCCGACCGATCAGCGTCAGCGGCACCGCCACCGAGCTCGACCTCGAGGACCGCCTGCGGCTCGAGCCGTCGACGTACGAGGGCCCGACGGGGATCGTCGGCGTGCTCCAGGACGCCTGCGTGCGTCTCGACATCCCCGCCGTGTCGTTCTGGGCCGCGGTGCCGCACTACCTGCCCCAGCCTCCCTGCCCCAAGGCGACCCTGGCCCTGCTGGCCCAGGTCGAGGACGTCCTGCAGGTGACGGTGCCGCTCGGCGACCTCCCCGAGGACAGCCGGGCCTGGGAGCGTGGCGTGGCCGAGCTCGCCGAGGAGGACGAGGACGTCGCGGAGTACGTCCGCGCCCTCGAGGAGAGCCAGGACACCGCCGAGCTCCCCGAGGCCAGCGGCGAGGCCATCGCCCGCGAGTTCGAGCGCTACCTCAAGCGTCGCGACGACCCCCCCGCTCCCCCCACCCCCTGACCCCCGCTTCCGGCGAGGAGTCACTGCCTGACCGCCGAGGAGTCACTGCCTGACCGGCGAGAAGTCACTGCCTGACCGGCGAGAAGTCACTGCCTGACCGGCGAGAAGTCACTGCCTGTCGGGCCAGAGGCCAGGGACTGACCCCTCGACCGCCAGGGACTGACCCCTCGACCGCCAGGGACTGACCCCTCGACCGCCAGGGACTGACCCCTCGACCGCCAGGGACTGACCCCTCGACCGTCAGGGACTGACGCCTCGGCGGGGTGGGAGGCAGGGGTCAGAGGGCGACGCCGAGGGCGGCGTCGACGAGGGCGGTGACGGTGGCGCCCGCGGTGGGGTCGGAGGTGTCGCCCTCGGTGGTGGCGGCGGCCCAGGCGTCGACGAGCGCAAGCGCGCCGGGGGCGTCGAGGTCGTCGGCGAGGCGGGCGAGGACGTCGGTCACGAGGTCGGCGGTCGGGGCGCCGGCACCCCGGGCGACGGCGTCGCGCCAGGCGTCGAGCCGCTCGTGGGCGGTGCCGAGCTCGCGGTCCTCCCACATCCAGTCGGTGCGGTAGTGGTGCGAGAGCAGCAGCAGCCGCACCGCCATGGGGTCCTCGCCGGCGTCGCGCAGCCGCGAGACGAGCACGAGGTTGCCCTTGGACTTCGACATCTTCTCGCCGTCGAGGCCGACCATGCCGGCGTGCACGTAGGCGTGGGCGAAGCGGGTGCCGCCGTCGGCCACCTGGGCCTCCGACGCGCTCATCTCGTGGTGGGGGAAGACGAGGTCGCTGCCGCCGCCCTGCACGTCGATGGGGCCGAGGGTGGCGGAGTCGAGGTGGTGACGGGCGATGGCGGAGCACTCGACGTGCCAGCCGGGACGGCCACGACCCAGGTCGGTGTCCCAGGCGGGCTCACCCGGACGCTCCGACTGCCACAGCAGGCAGTCGAGCGCGTCCTTCTTGCCCTCGCGGTCCGGGTCGCCGCCACGCTCACCGAAGACCTCGAGCATCTGCTCACGGCTCCACCCCGAGACCTCGCCGAAGGCCGGGTCGGAGCCCACGGAGAAGTAGAGGTCGTCACCGTGGTCGGACCCCACCGAGTAGACGCTCCCGGCAGCACGCAGCTGCTCGACCATCGGCACGATCAGCGGGATCGCCTCGACCGCCCCGACGTAGGAGTCGGGCGGGAGCACGCGCAGCGCCTCCATGTCGGTGCGGAAGAGCTGCGTCTCGCGCTCGGCGAGGGCGACCCAGTCCTCCCCCGTGGTCTCGGCCCGCTCGAGCAGCGGGTCGTCGACGTCGGTGACGTTCTGCACGAAGCGCACGTCGTGACCGGCGCAGCGCCAGGCACGCTGCAGCAGGTCGAAGGTGACGTACGTCGCCGCGTGGCCGAGGTGGGTGGCGTCGTACGGCGTGATGCCGCAGACGTACATCCGGGCGGTCCCGGCCTGCGGCACGCTCTCGCGGAGCTCGCCGGAGGCGGTGTCGTAGACCCGGAGCTCCGGTCCGCGGGCGTCCCCGGGGAGCCGTCCCGGGCCGGGCGAGGTCCAGGAACGCATGCCCCGAAGGGTAGTCGCCGACCTCAGAACGGCGGCCAGGGGATGCTCGGCCAGCCGCCGCGGGGGCTCGGCAGCACCCCGCGCCGGAGCAGCCGCTCGCACCGTTCGGCGACGGCGTCGACCTCGTCGACGCGGAGCAGCTCCTCGAGCTGCTCGCGGAGGTCGCCGGCGAGGCCGGCCAGGACGTCCTCGATCGCCTCGCGCTCGTCATCCTCCAGCGGCATCCCGCCCCAGCCCCACAGCACGGTGCGGAGCTTGTCCTCGACGTGGAAGCAGACGCCGTGGTCGACGCCCCACCGGTGTCCCTCGGGGGCCGTCAGGACGTGGCCGCCCTTGCGGTCGGTGTTGTTGGTGACCACGTCGAAGACCGCGATGCGTCGCAGCGGGGTGGTGTCCTCGTGCACGAGCATGACCGGCTCGTCGTCGCCGCCCGTCGCGTCGAGCACGTGGAGGAAGCCGGCAGGGACCGGGCCGTCGGGCACGACGTCGACCGGGTCGCGGCCGGACCCGGTCTCCACACCGTCCTGCCACAGCTGCACCATGCCGCGGCCCGCCGGGCCGTCGCGCAGCAGCGTCGGGGGCACGACCGCCCACCCGAGGTGCTCGCTGACGACGCGGGCGGCGTACTCGCGCTCGGCGAGGGTGCCGTCGGGGAAGTCCCAGAGCGGTCGCTCGCCCGAGACCGGCTTGTAGACGCACCGGGGGCCGTCGGGATCGCCCAGCGCCGCGAGGAAGGTGTGGTTCGAGGCCGGCATGATGCGGCCCAGCACGTGCAGCTCGCCGCTGGTCAGCAGGTCGTCGGCGGCCGGGTCGGGGCGGGCCGGGTCGGAACGGGCCGGCTCGGGGCGGGGTGCCGTCATCCGGCCGAGCGGCGGTAGCCGTTGGCCCGGGGGCACAGGTGCCCCGCGGGATCCATCGGACCGCCGCAGAACGGGCACGGCTCGCGACCCGCCGCGACCACCGACTCGGCCCGCGCCGCGAACGCCCGCGCCATCGCGGGCGGCAGCCGGACCAGCAGCAGCTCGTCGGGCTCGGGCTCCTCGATCGGCAGGTCGACGAGCTCCTGCTCGGCGGCCTCCAGGGGCACCTCGACCTCGACCTCGGCGACCGGGAAGACCTCGATGACCACGCGCTCGTCGCTGGCGTCCCACGACAGCGTGATCGTGCCGGCGCGGAACTCCTCCTCGATCGGCTGGTCGAGCGCCTCGGTGTCGAGCAGCCCGACGGGCGTGACCGCCGGCACCGTCTCGCGGGTCTCCTCGCCGGCGATGAGCTCGTCGAGCAGCTCGCCGATGCGCTCACCGAGGATCTGCACCTGCTGCTTCTCCAGCGCCACCGACGTCAGGCGCACGCCGTCGCGCGCCTGCAGGAAGAAGGTGCGCTGGCCGGGCTCGCCGACGGTGCCCGCGACGAAGCGGTCGGGCGGGTCGAAGCGGTGCACGACGGGCATGGCTCGACTCTAGGGCCTGGGTCGTAGGGCTACGACGCTAGGACGCGCCCGCGGGACCGGCACCGCCACCGACGGCCGCGTCGCTGCTCGCCCGGCGCGTACGACGCCCCTTCCGCGGCGGCGCGGCGAGGTGCGCGAGCGACCCGGCCGAGGAGTTGCTGGTGACCACG
The DNA here is from genome assembly GCF_054777915.1 of Nocardioides marmoraquaticus. Taxonomy (NCBI): domain Bacteria; kingdom Bacillati; phylum Actinomycetota; class Actinomycetes; order Propionibacteriales; family Nocardioidaceae; genus Nocardioides; species Nocardioides marmoraquaticus. Next base: position 82,369 of record NZ_BAAHAA010000013.1, read on the forward strand.
AAGGCCCGCTCGGGGGTGTAGCGCACGACCGACAGGCTCGCCGGGTCGACGACAATGCGCTGGAAGGCGTCGAGGTGGATGCCGAGCGCGTCGGCCAGCACGGCCTTGATGACGTCGCCGTGGGAGACCGCCACCCACACGACGTGGTCGCCGTGCTCCGCGGCGAGCGCCGCGTCGCGGTCGCGGACCGCGGCGACGGCGCGCGTCGACATCTGCGCCATGGTCTCGCCGCCCGGGAAGCGGGCGGCCGACGGCTGGGCCTGCACCGTGCGCCACAGCGGCTCCTTGGCCAGCGCCGAGAGCTTCTGCCCGGTCCACTCGCCGTAGTCGCACTCGGTCAGGCCCTTGTCGACCACGGCGTCGTGCTCGGGTGCCAGCAGCCGAGCCGTCTCGCGGCAGCGGGTCAGGGGGCTGCTGACCACGGCGGCCAGCGGCAGGCCTTGCAGCCGCGCGCCGGCGGCGGTGGCCTGCTCGCGGCCCTTGTCGTCGAGGCGGACCCCGGGGCTGCGTCCGGCGAGGACGCCGCTGGCGTTGGCGCTGGTGCGGCCGTGGCGCGCCAGGATCACGGTCGGCATGGCTGCGAGCGTAGCCGTGCGGCGAGCGGCCCAGCAGTCGTCCCAGGACTCCTGCCGAGCGTCGTACGGTGTGCCCCGTGATCGTGGACAACGCGCTCTACCGCGACGGGCACCGGGTGGAGCTGGGGTGCGACGTCGACGACATCGGCGCCGTCGGCGACGAGCTCCGCGGGGAGCACGACTTCGTCTGGGTCGGGCTGCACGAGCCGACCGCCGAGGAGCTCGAGATCGTCCGCCGGAGCTACGCCCTGCACCCGCTGGCGGTCGAGGACGCGCTGACCGCCCACCAGCGCCCCAAGGCCGAGCACTTCGACGGCTCGTTGTTCCTGGTCCTCAAGACGCTCTGGTACGTCGACGAGCAGGACGCCGTCGAGACCGGCGAGATCAGCATGTTCGTGGGCCAACAGTTCGTGGTGACGGTGCGCCACGGCGAGGGGTCGTCGCTGCGCGACGCGCGGGCCGCCCTCGAGGCCAACGAGACCCTGCTCTCGCACGGACCCGCCGCGGTCGTGCACGCGGTCATCGACGACGTCGTCGACCGCTACGAGCAGGTCGCCAACGAGCTCGTGGAGGACGTCGACGAGGTCGAGACGTCGGTGTTCTCCGTGGAGCGCACCCGTGACAGCGCCCGCATCTACGTCCTCAAGCGCGAGCTCGCCGAGATGCGTCGCGCCGTGCTCCCGCTGCGGGCCCCGCTCGACCGCTTCGCCCGCGGCGACACGCCCCTCGTCTCGAACGAGGCGGCGCCGTACTTCCGCGACATCACCGACCACCTCGCGCGGGTCGCCGACACCATCGACTCGCTCGACGGCCTGCTGTCGACGGCGTTCGACGCCCACCTCGCACAGATCTCCCTGCAGCAGAACGAGGACATGCGCACCATCTCCGCCACCGTCGGGCTGGTGGCGGCGCCGACGTTGGTCGCGGGCATCTACGGCATGAACTTCGACCACATGCCCGAGCTGCACTGGACCTTCGGCTACCCCATGGCGCTGGGGCTGATGCTCCTCAGCTCGCTGACCGTCTGGATCATCAGCAAGCGCGCGGGCTGGTTGTGAGCCGTCGGCTCAGGGCGTGAGCACCCCGGCGCCCAGCAGCGCGAAGGTGAGCAGGCCGAGCGCGATCCGGTAGACCACGAACGGCAGGTAGCTGTTCTGGGAGACGTAGCGCAGCAGCCACGCGATGGCGGCGTAGCCGACGACGAACGACACCACCGTGGCGACGACGGTCGGGCCCCAGCCGTAGGCGTTGTCGCCCGACCCGATGTCGGGCAATGTGAAGATCCCGGCACCGACCACCGCCGGGATGGCGAGCAGGAAGGCGAAGCGGGTGGCCGCCTCCCGCTTCATGCCGAGGAACAGCCCCATCGAGATGGTCGCGCCCGAGCGCGAGACGCCGGGCACCAGCGCGAGGGCCTGCGCACCGCCCATCAGCAGCGCGTGACGTACGCCGATCTGCTCGACGCCGCGCTCCTGGCGGGCCGTGCGGTCGGCGACGCCGAGCACGACGCCGAGCACGATCAGCATGGACGCGACGATCCACAGGTTGCGGAAGTCGCGCTCGATGACGTCCTTGAGCAGCACCCCGAGCACGACGATCGGCAGCGAGCCGAGGATGACGTACCAGCCCATGCGGGCGTCGAGGTGGCCGCGGAACTCCGGCTTGACCAGCGACTTCAGCCAGGTGGTGGCGATGCGCCAGATGTCGTTGCGGAAGTAGATCAGCACGGCCAGCTCGGTGCCGATCTGGATGACCGCGGTGAAGGCGGCACCGGGGTCGCCCCAGCCGAACCACTCCGGGAAGATCCGCAGGTGGGCGCTGCTGGAGATCGGCAGGAACTCGGTGAGGCCCTGCAGGGTCCCGAGGACGACGGCCTTGAGGAGGTCGAGCACCCGCGCAGTCTAGGGACGCGCGACGACTCCCCGCCGCGCGCCGGTCCGCCGACCGACGGCGAGCCGTGGGGGGCGGGCTCCGTCGTGCTCGCTACCGTGCCGATATGCAGCAGCGTCGGCTGGGCCGCACCGGCCTCCGGGTCTCGCGCCTGGGCCTGGGCACCATGTCGTGGGGCACCAGCACCGACGAGCACGAGGCGCGCGAGCAGCTAACGGCCTTCGTCGAGGCGGGCGGCACGCTCGTCGACACCGCGCACGTCTACGGCGCGGGTGCCTCCGAGGAGCTGCTGGGCTCGTTGCTCGGCGCCGTCGTGCCGCGCGAGGAGGTCGTCGTCGCGACCAAGGCCGGGTTCGGCCAGCACCGGGGACAGCGCCGGCTCGACACCTCGCGGCGCTCGCTGCTCGCCGCGCTCGACCTCTCCCTGCACCGCCTCGGGCTCGACCACGTCGACCTGTGGCAGGTCCACGTGTGGTCCGACGACACCCCCCTCGAGGAGACCCTCGGAGCCCTCGACGCCGCGGTCGCGAGCGGCCGCACGCGCTACGTCGGCGTCTCCAACTACACCGGCTGGCAGACCGCGCAGGCGGCCACCTGGCAGTCCGCGGTGCCCGGACGGGCGACGCTCGCGAGCACCCAGGTGGAGTACTCCCTGCTGTCACGTGGCGTCGAGGCCGAGGTCGTGCCCGCCGCCCGGGCCCTCGGGCTGGGCGTGCTGCCTTACTCGCCGCTCGCCGGTGGGGTGCTCACCGGCAAGTACCGCACCGGCGTCCCGTCGGACTCCCGCGGGGCCGAGCACGCCGGCCTCGTCGCGCCGTACCTCGACGACCGCTCGGCGCGCGTCGTCGAGGCGGTGGCCCGCGCCGCCGACGGCCTCGGCTGGACCCCCGTCGAGGTCGCCCTCGCCTGGGTGCGTGACCGCCCGGGCGTCACCGCACCCGTCCTGGGCGCCCGCACGGCTCACCAGCTGCGTGCTGCGCTGTCGGTGGAGGAGTGCATGCTTCCCGACGAGATCACCGCTGCTCTCGACGACGTCTCACCACGCGAGGAGGTCCGTCCGTGACGTCTGCCAAGGCCCGCAAGATCGAGCACCGTCTCGAGCACCGCGCCCTGCGTCCCGGGGTGGAGTACGAGTTCGACAAGCTCGTCATCAGCCGCGACGAGTCCCGCAGCGCCGTCACCCGCCTGCTCGTCGAGCGCGCCGAGCACGGCGGCTGGGAGCTCGACCGGGTCCGCATCTCGCACGACGGCACCCGCCGCGTGCAGCTGCGCCGCCGGATCATCCGGCAGCGGATGGCCTTCGTCTACTAGACCTGGCTCAGATCCGGCCGAGGAAGCGGTCGAAGACCCGGGCGCCGAACTCGAGGGCGTCGACCGGGACCCGCTCGTCGACGCCGTGGAACAGCGCGGTGAAGTCGAGCTCCTCGGGCAGGCGCAGCGGGGCGAAGCCGAAGGCCCGCACGCCGAGCTCCTCGACGAACCACTTGGCGTCGGTGCCGCCGCTCATCAGGTACGGCGCGACCAGGGCGTCCGGGTCCTCCTCCAGCAACGAGGCGGTCATCGCCTCGGTCAGCGGCCCGTCCCACTCGGTCTCGAGGCCGGTCATGAAGGTGTCGAAGTCGACCCGCACGTCGGGGCCGGCGAGCTCGCGCAGGGTGTCCTCGAACTCCTGCTCGTGCCCCGGCAGGAAACGACCGTCGACGTGGGCGACGGCCTCGCCCGGCACGACGTTGACCTTGTAGCCGGCCTTGAGCATCGTCGGGTTGGTGGTGTTCTTGAGCACCGCGCTGATCATGCGCGCGGCGCTGCCGAACTCCTCGACCAGCTCCTCGGCGTTGTCGGGCGTCGCCTCGGTGCCGGCGAGCTCGCCCACCGTGGCGAGCAGGACCTGCATGGTCGGGGTCAGCTGCACCGGCCAGGTGTGCCGGCCGATGCGGGCCACCGCCTCGGCCAGCGCGGTCACGGCGTTGTCGGGGTGGCGCATCGAGCCGTGCCCGGCGTTGCCCCGCGCGGTGAGCCGGGTCCAGGCCATGCCCTTCTCGGCGGCCTCGACGAGGTAGAGGCGTCGGCCCCGCACGGTGGTGGAGAAGCCCCCCACCTCGCCGACGGCGTAGGTGCAGCCCTCGAACCACTCGCGCTTGGCGCGCACCAGCGGGCCGGCGCCACGGTGTCCACCCGCCTCCTCGTCAGCGGTGAAGCAGAGCACGACCGGGCGCTCCGGCACGGCGCCCGCCCGCGCCCGCGCGCGCACCACGGAGAGCAGCATCGCGTCGAAGTCCTTCATGTCGACCGCGCCGCGGCCCCAGACCTGGCCGTCGTGCACCTCGCCGCTGAAGGGGTGGTGCGTCCAGTCGTCGGCGTCGGCCGGCACCACGTCGAGGTGCCCGTGCAGCAGCACCGGGTCACCCTGCTCGCCGCCCCAGCGCGCGAGCACGTTGGTGCGCCCGGGCTCGTGCTCCCACAGCTCGGTGGTGATGCCGACGTCCTCGAGGAGGCCGGCGACGTGCTCGGCGGCCTTGCGCTCCCCCGGACCCTCGCCGTCGCCGTAGTTGGTGGTGTCGATGCGGATGAGATCGCGGCAGATCTCCACGACCTCGGCGTCGGGCTGGTAGGCGTCGCTCATGACCCCACTGTGCCCCGGACCCCGACGGACGACCCGGGCGGGCGGGCGCTACAGCGGCAGGTGGGCGCCGGCACGCGGCGACATCGACCGCGGCTCGGTCCAGCGCACCAGGCCGTCGGCGTCGATCATCCCGAGCTGCAGCACCTCGGCCACCGGGCGGTGGTGCTCGTCCTCCCACGACCGGGCGTGCCACCAGGTCTCCTCGAAGACCTGGATCTCGAGCACATCGGTGCCCTCGGCGGAGCGGGCGATGGTGCGCTCGCACCAGGCCCGCGCCGAGGCGAGGTCGGGCCAGCGGCGCTCGAGCACCGTCTCCTCGGCGCCTCCGGCCTCACGCAGCTGCAGCCGCGCGAGCGCCGTCGAGCCGATGCCCGACCGGGGCGTCACTGATGCGCGGGGTTCCTCCACGCGCCCAGGCTAGGCGCGACCTCGCGCCTGCACCCAGACCCCCGGGTCCGCGGTGAATGCCTGTCTAGCCCGGGTCGGGAGGGAGGTGTCGGTCTACCGTGTCGGGGAACGCCGCCCTCGGCGTCGTGCACCCACCGTCGGGCCCGCGAGGGCTGTGGGGTTCGTCACCCACCCCGCCTGGGCGGCCGGCGTACGGCGTGAGCGGGGCCACTCCCGGCTTGCAACCCCCGGGCCTGTCTGCGTCACTGGTGCGTGGGCGCCGTCGTGGCGTCCCCTGCCCACCCCGCGGTCCAGGTACGCCGACGCTCGTCGCCGGCCGCGGTGCACGCGAGCACGAGCCTCGCGACGAGCGGTGCGGCCCGGACGGACTCGGGACGCGTCCGCGGCCGGCGTACGAGGTCATCACCTGCCATGCCCGACCCCCTGAGCCCTGCCCGCGCGCCCCGGCGCCCCGCGTCGCGCGGACGCCACCGTGCCCGGCGCCGGCTGACGACCGTGCGGCCGCTCGCGCGTCCTCGTGCGCTCGTGCCCGCCACCGCCACGGTCCTGCTGGTCGCCACGACCGCCGCCGGCGGCGTGGATCCCGCGGCGGGCGAGAGCTCGTCCGGGGAGCGCGCCCACCTCGACGGCTCCCTCGCTCCCGCCGACATCACCCTGGCTGCCGTCGAGTCGCCCGCCGCGCTGACCGAGGCCGAGCTGCGGCGCGACCGAACCCGCCCCGGTGGCTCGGAGCTCACGGCGTCCGGCGTGAGCCGCCTCGTCGAGCCTGCCGACGTGGTCGCAGGGCGCCGGCTCGAGGAGAAGCCGCCGCCGCTGCAGCTGCCGGTGCAGGGCGCCCGGCTCACCGCTGGCTTCGGCGACACCGGCCTGTGGGCCAGCAGCCACACCGGACTCGACTTCGCCGCCCCCGAGGGCACGCCGCTGGTCGCGGTCGGCACCGCCGTGGTCGAGTCGGCGGCGTACGACGGCGCCTTCGGCAACAAGGTGGTGCTGCGGCTCGAGGACGGCACGGTGCTCTGGTACGCCCACCTCTCGTCGGTCGCGGTCTCCCCCGGCCAGGAGGTCGAGGCCGGGCAGCAGGTCGGCACCCTGGGCTCGACCGGCAACTCCACCGGCCCCCACCTGCACCTCGAGGTGCACCCCGCCGGCAGCGGACCGGTCGACCCCGCGGGGTGGCTGGCGGAGCGCGGCCTGCTCTGAACCCCTCTCAGTCGAGCTCGCCGATGTGCCAGTCGGTGCGCCCGGCGGGGTGGCGTCGCTCCCACTCGGACAGCAGCACCTCCCGGACCGCGGCCGCCTGCGCGGTCGCCAGCGGCTCGCGGCCGGAGACAGCGTGGCGGCTGGTCGCCCACGCCCGCCTCAGCTGGGCGTCGCTCCACTGCCGCACGACCAGGCGCACCCGGTCGGCGGGCTCCGGCTGCTCGGCGTCGTCCACTGCGCCCCCGGGCCGCGCGCCTAGGCCGTGCCGGCGAGGCGGCGCTCGTCGGCGCGCTGGTAGAGCGTGGTGCGCTGCACGAGGGGGCGTCCGGCCCGCGCCGCGAGACGGCGCAGGTCGTCGGGCGTGACCATCTGGCCGTGGGCGGCGCCCGCCGCGCGGCTGATGTTCTCGTCCATCAGGGTCCCGCCGAGGTCGTCGACCCCTGCCCGCAGCAGCTGCAGCGCACCCTGCTGGCCGAGCTTGACCCACGACGTCTGCACGTGGTCGATCAGGCCGCGGTAGGCGATGCGGGCGACGGCGTGCATCAGCACGACCTCGCGCCACGTGGGGCCACGACGGGCCCCGCGCTTGAGGTAGACCGGCGCCGCCATGTGCACGAAGGGCAGCGGCACGAACTCGGTGAAGCCGCCGGTCTCGCGCTGCAGCTCGCGCGTGCGCAGCAGGTGACGTGCCCAGTGCACCGGCCGCTCGACGGAGCCGAACATGATGGTGACGTTGCTGCGCAGGCCCACCTGGTGGGCCGTCCGGTGCACCTCCAGCCACTGGTCGGTGTCGATCTTGTCGGGGCACAGCACGGCGCGGACCTCGTCGTCGAGGATCTCGGCGGCCGTGCCGGGCAGCGTCGACAGCCCCGCGTCGCGCAGCCGGGCGAGGTAGTCGGCCAGGGGCTCCTCGAGCCGGCGCGCGCCCTCGTGCACCTCCAGCGCGGTGAAGCCGTGCACGTGCATGTCGGGCACGCGCTCCTTCACCGCGCGCGCCACGTCGACGTAGAAGTGGCCGTCGAAGTCGGGGTGGATGCCGCCCTGCAGGCAGACCTCGGTGGCGCCGTCAGCCCAGGCCTCGGCGGCCCGGTGGGCGACGTCGTCGAGGGTCAGCAGGTAGGGCTTGCCACGCAGGTTGAGCGAGAGCGGACCCTTGCTGAAGCCGCAGAAGGTGCACCGGAAGGTGCAGACGTTGGTGTAGTTGATGTTGCGGTTGACCACGAAGGTGACCTCGTCACCGACGGCCTCGGCGCGCAGCTCGTCGGCGAGGGCGGCGACGGCGGCGACCTCGGGACCACGGGCCCCGAACAGCGTGACGAGCTCGGCCTCCCCCGGCTCCTGGCCGGCCCGCACGCCGGCGAGCACCTCCGCCACGGCACCGCCGGCGCGCGGCGCGGCCGGCACCAGCACCGGCGGAGCGGTGTCGGCGCCGGAGTACCAGGCCGTCGAGCGACGACCGATCTGCACGACCTCGGCACCGGTGCCGACGTTGGCGGCCTGCTGGTGCCGCTCGGGCCACGTGGCGCCCGGGTCGTCGCGCGCCAGCAGGTCGGCGTCGGCCCGGTCGAGCACGGGGAACCGCACCCGTTCGTCGAGCCACCGCCCGGGGTCTGCGGCGTACGACGGGTGCACGGTGAGGCGCGGCGCGAGGGTGAGCCCCCGCTCCTCGGTCGCGTCGCGCAGCGTCTCGAGGGCCGGCCACGGCCGCTCGGGGTTGACGTGGTCGGCCGTCACGGGAGACACGCCGCCCCAGTCGTCGAGGCCGGCGTCGAGCAGGTCGCCGAGGCGCTCGACCTCGGAGAGGTTGGGCGGGGCCTGCACGTGCACGTCGGCGGGCAGCAGCAGCCGGGCGAGGGCGATCGCACGGTGGTGCTCCTCGGGCGGGCAGGGAGCGGCGTCGCGCATCGCGGTGCCCGGCTTGGGCAGGAAGTTCTGGACGATCACCTCCTGCACGTGCCCGTGGCGGCGGTGGCTCGCGGCGATGGCGAGCAGCGCCTCGACCCGGTCGGCCTCGGTCTCGCCGATGCCGACGAGGATGCCGGTGGTGAACGGGATCGCCAGGTCGCCGGCCGCCTCCAAGGTGGCCAGCCGACGCGACGGGATCTTGTCGGGCGCCCCCCGGTGGGCAGCCAGGTCGGGACGCAGCGACTCGACCATCATCCCCTGCGACGGACTGACCTGGCGCAGCAGTGCGAGGTCGTCAGCGCTCACGGCACCCGCGTTGGCGTGCGGCAGCAGGCCGGTCTCCTCGAGCACCAGGCCGGCGACGTGGTGGACGTAGTCGACGGTCGACTCGAAGCCGCGCTCCTCGAGCCAGGCGCGCGCGCTGTCGTAGCGCAGCTCGGGCAGCTCGCCCAGGGTGAAGAGCGCCTCGTGGCACCCGGCGCCCGCCCCTTCGCGGGCGATGGCGAGCACCTCCTCCGGCGAGAGGTACGGCGCGTCGAGGTGCCGCGGTGCGGTGGCGAAGGTGCAGTAGCCGCACCGGTCGCGGCACAGCCGCGTGAGCGGCACGAAGACCTTCGGCGAGTAGGTGACCCGGGTGCCGGTCGTCGCCGCCCGGACGGCGCGGGCCCGCGCGGTCAGCTCGGCGGTGGGCAGTGCCGTCAGGTCGGTCCCGCGGGCGGTCTCGTCGTGCTCGTCATCCCTGCGTGCCACCCGGCGAACATAGCCCGTGCCCCCGACGGCCGGCGCCACCGGCGGGGGGCCACCCCGTCCGTGCGGTGTGCTCAGCCGTGGACGACGTCGACGACCACGCGGGTGGGGCTGTCGAGGGCGAAGACGCGGAAGGGGCGGCGCTCGCCCGCGAGCCCGACGAACGCGAGCTGCTGGCCCTCGAACACGCCGCCCGGCAGCACCTCGGTGACGCTGCGGGTCCCGTCGCCCTCGACCGGCTCGGGACCGACCTCCTCGACGCCGGTGTCGGAGGGCAGGCCCATGTTGCGGAGGTCGACCTGCAGGAAGGAGTCGCCCCGGAGGTCGAGCTCCTCCCCCGACCCGTCGGCGCGGGGCACGTCGACGTACTCCACCCGCCAGCCGGGCCGCCCCGTGCCGTCGAGCTGGAAGACGACCCGGTCGAAGCCGTCCTGACGACCGACGCGCACCTCGGTGAGCGTGAGGCCGTTGCCGGCACCGGGACGGACGCCACCGGTGTCGGGTCGCAGGTCGGCCTCGAACGGCGCGCCGTCGCGCGACGGGGACGGGGTCGCACTCGTGGGTCTGGTCGGGCCGTCCTGCGACGGCGACGGGTCCGCCGGGGAGGACGCGGGGGCGGGCGGGTCGGTCGGCCCGGCGTCTGGGGCGGGGTCGTCGCCCCCGCAGCCAGCGAGAGAGACGACCAGGGCGAGGCCGGCGACGACCGGCGCGGTCTTCCTGAGCACGTGGCACCTCCGAGAGTGGTCGTGCGTGGCGCGACGGTACCGCTGCCGGAGGCGTCGGCCCCACACCTGGCGGGCCCCGGAGACGACGATGGGCCCCGCGGAGCGGGGCCCATCTGCTGTGTCCGAGGGGGGACTTGAACCCCCACCCCCTAATACGGGGACTAGCACCTCAAGCTAGCGCGTCTGCCTATTCCGCCACCCGGACGAGCGAGGGAACACTAGCAAGACCCGGACCCCGGAGCCGAATCGGGGCCCGACGATCCCCCGGCGACTGCGCGGCTCACCAGCCGCCGGGCAGCGGGCGCCCCTCGGCGAACCCGGCGGCCGACTGCACGCCCACCACAGCCCGCTGGTGCAGCTCCGCCAGGTCGCCGGCGCCGGCGTACGTCGCCGCGGAGCGGACGCCGGAGCAGATCTCGTCGACGAGGTCCTCGACACCCGGGCGCGCCGGGTCGAGGTACATCCGCGAGGAGCTGATGCCCTCCTCGTAGAGCGCCTTGCGAGCCCGGTCGAAGGCCGTGTCGGCCGCGGTGCGGTGGGCCACGGCCCGCGCGGACGCCATGCCGAAGCTCTCCTTGTAGGCCCGGCCGTCGGGTCCGACGTGCAGGTCGCCGGGCGACTCGTGCGTGCCGGCGAACCAGGAGCCGATCATCACCTGGGAGGCGCCGGCGGCCAGCGCGAGCGCGACGTCACGGGGGTGCCGGACCCCGCCGTCGGCCCAGACGTGAGCCCCGAGCCGGCGGGCCTCGGCGGCGCAGTCGAGCACGGCGCTGAACTGCGGCCGGCCGACACCGGTCATCATGCGGGTGGTGCACATCGCGCCGGGGCCGACCCCGACCTTGACGATGTCGGCCCCCGCGTCGACGAGGTCGCGCACGCCCTCGGCCGAGACGACGTTGCCCGCGACCACGGGCACCGACGGCGACTGCCCGCGCACGGTCGCGAGGGCCTCGAGCATGCGGTCCTGGTGGCCGTGGGCGGTGTCGACCACGAGGCAGTCGACGCCGAGGTCGAGCAGCGTGCGAGCGCGCCCGCCGACGTCGCCGTTGACACCGATCGCCGCCGCCACGCGGAGCCGCCCGTCGGCGTCGACCGCGGGTGCGTAGATGGTGGAGCGCAGCGCTCCGGTGCGGGTGAGGATGCCGACCAGCGACCCGTCGTCGTCGACCGCGGGGGCGAGCCGGTGCCGCGAGGAGTGCAGGACGTCGAAGGCCTCGCGCGGGTCCATCGTGTGCTTCAGCGTCGTCATGTCGGTCGTCATGACGTCCTCGACGAGCGTGAAGCGGTCGACGCCGTGGCAGTCGGCCTCGGTCACCACCCCGACCGGCCGGCCGTCCTCGACCACGACGGCGGCGCGGTGGGCGCGCTTCGGCAGCAGCGCCAGCGCGTCGCTCACGGTCTGGTGCGGGTCGAGGGCGATGGGCGTCTCGAACACCGGGTGGCGCGACTTCACCCACGCGACCACGTCGGCCACCACGTCGAGCGGGATGTCCTGCGGCAGCACGGCCAGGCCTCCTCGGCGGGCCATCGTCTCGGCCATCCGGCGCCCCGACACCGCGGTCATGTTGGCCACCACGAGCGGCACGGTGGTGCCGGTGCCGTCGGAGGTCGCGAGGTCGACGGCGTAGCGCGAGGTGACCGCCGACCGGCGCGGCACCATGAAGACGTCGTCGTAGGTCAGGTCGTGCTCGGGCGACTGGTCGTGGAGGAAGTGCACGACGCGCCAATCTACGCGTCCCGCGGCCACCGCCTAGGGTGTGGCGGTGCCGAAGACCACCACGGGCGTCGCGCCCGGCCGCGTCAACCTCATCGGCGAGCACGTCGACTACAACGGCGGACGGTGCCTGCCGTTCGCGCTCGAGCAGGCCACCACCGCCGTGCTGGTCCCCCGTGACGACGACCGGCTCGGTGTCCGCAGCGGCGACCTGCACTGGGAGGGTCGCGTCGACGACCTCGGCGGGGCGCCGTCGTGGGCGACGTACGTCGCGGGCGTCTTCGTCACCCTCGACGTGCCCGGCGGGTACGACGTCGAGGTCTCCAGCACCGTGCCGATCGGCGCCGGCCTGTCCAGCTCCGCCGCCCTCGAGTGCTCGGTCGCCGTCGCGCTCGACGCGGCCGCCGGTCTCGGTCGCACGCGCGGCGAGCTCGTGGAGGCCTGCGTGCGCGCCGAGAGCGAGGTGGTCGGCGCCCCCACCGGCGGTCTCGACCAGGCCGTCTCGGTGCACGGCGAGGAGGCCCACGCGCTGCTCCTCGACTTCGCCACGGGGGCGCAGGAGCAGGTGCCGTTCGACGCGGCGGCCGCCGGTCTCGCCGTGCTGGTCGTCGACACCCGGGTCAGCCACGAGCTCACCGACGGCGGCTACGGCTCCCGGCGCGACGAGGCGTGGGAGGCCGCCCGGCAGCTGGGCGTCCCGCACCTCTCCGCGGCCAGTCCCGAGGCCGTCGACGACCTGGCCGAGCCGCTGCGCCGACGCGCCCGCCACGTCGTCACCGAGGTGCGCCGGGTCGACGACTTCGTCGCGGCTCTGCGCGCCGGCGAGTGGGGGTCGCTCGGCCCGCTGCTCGACGCCTCCCATGCCTCGCTGCGCGACGACTACGAGGTCTCCTGCGAGGAGCTCGACGTCGCGTGCGACGCGGCCCGGGAGGGCGGCGCCGTGGGCGCTCGCATGACGGGCGGCGGCTTCGGCGGGTCCGCGATCGCCCTCGTGGCGGTCGACCGGCTCGACCAGGTGCGGTCCGCGGTCGCGACCGCGTTCGCGGAGCGCAACTGGGGCGAGCCCGACTTCTTCGTCGGACGTCCCGGCCCCGGCGCCCGCGTCGTCACCGCCTGACCCACCCGGGAGGGCACCTCGCGGCCCGGCTCCTCCGGCTTTGCCGGACCTGCGGCGGTCCACTGGTCCACGTCCGGACCCCGGCGCGCTAGACCGCTCCGGGTTGTGGCGTGCGCGATGGCACTTGATGTGCCGGACTGTCCCTTCGTCCAGCTCCGGGGAGGAGACCCACATGCCCACCACCCGCCCACCGAGACGCCGTACGACGCTCGGCGCGCTCGCCGCGAGCGCCGCCCTCGGCCTCGGCGTCACCTCAGGTACGGCTGTCGCCGCGCCTGCCGGCGACCGGCCGAGCCCGACCGAACGAGCCCCGGGGCGGGTCGTCGCCGACGGCCTCGCCACACCGTTCGGGATCGCCCCCGCGCGCTCCGGGTCGCTCGTCGTGGCCCAGGCCGCCGCCGGTGAGGTCACCCGGATCGGCCGGCGTGGCGTGACCACGACGGTCGTGAGCGGCGTCCCCGGCGTGGCAGGCGTGGCCTCGCGCGGCAGGTACGTCTGGAGCGTCCTCGGGGGTCCGCAGGAGGACGCGCCCGACGAGAAGCAGCTGAGGGTCGCACCGGGTGCCGCGCGGGGGGCGGCGCCCGTCTTCGGGCCCACGTCGGTGCTGCGCACCAACCTCGACACCGGTCGCACGGTGAAGATCGCGGACCTCGAGGCCTACGAGCTCGCGAAGAACCCCGACGGCCAGACCCAGTTCGTCGGCGGCGCCCCCGTCGACGCCCTGTCAAACCCGTTCAGCATGACGCTCACCCCGCGCGGCCTCCTCGTCGCCGACGGAGGCGCCAACGACGTGCTGCGCATCGACCCCTGGAGCGGCAAGGTCAGCACGTTCTACGTGCCGCCCAACGCCACCACCCCCGAGTGCCTCGGTGAGGACGCGCAGGCGAACCCCGGCACGGTGGGCTGCGACTCCGTGCCGACGGGCGTCGACTTCCGCGGGGGCTCGGTCTACGTCAGCACGCTCGGTTCCGGGGCCCCGGGCGCCGGAGCGATCTACAAGCTCTCCGACCGGACCAGGAAGCTCCAGCGCGCCTGGAAGGGCCTGGAGTCGCCCACCGGGGTCGCGGTCGGTCCCGGTGCCGTCTTCTACTCGCAGGTCTTCGGGGGCGGCAGCGGCAGGATCGTCCGGGTCGGCAACGCCGCCCGGGTGAGCGAGGCGAGCTACCCCACGCCCACGGGCCTGCTGCACGCCCGCGGCCGGCTCTTCGCCAGCGTCGGCAGCCTGTCGCCGTCCGGCTCGGTCGTGGTCGTGCCCCGCGAGGCGTTCGGCGCACCACGCTGAGCGACCGGCACGCGGCCTGACCCGGGGTCGCCGCGACCGGGCCCTCGGGCTCAGGTCGCGGCGACCCCGATGCGTCCGGCCCGGAAGGCGTCGACGAACAACGCGTGGTCGGCGCGCACCGTGGCGGCGTACAACGCGGCGAACTCGACGAGGTGGTCGGCGAAGGCCCGCCGGCGGCCCTGCAGGCTGGCCACCACGGCCTGCTCGACCTGGAAGTCGACGAGGTCCTGGTCGCTGTCCTCGTCGGCCGCGCAGTGCACCTTGGCCGTGGCCCGGCCGAGCAGGTCGACGACGGCCGCGATGTCGCTCGGCTCGGTGAGGTCGTCCCAGGCAAGGTCGACCTCGTACGGCGAGACCTCGGCCACCACGAAGCCGACGCCGCCGATCTCGGTGTGGCCGAGCAGCGGGTCGGTGTGCACCTGCAGCGCCCGCTGGCTCACCACCGTGCGGTGGCCCTCGTGGTGGAAGTAGGCCTCGACGGCACTGCGGTCGACGAAGCGGCTGACCGCCGGCACGTTGGCCTGCTTCATCGAGAGCACCACGTCGTTGTCGAGAGCCTGGCTGTAGCCCTCGACGAGCAGGTTGTACGCCGGCAGCCCGGCGCTGCCGATGCCGAAGCCCGACTTGCCGACCACGTCGCGCAGGTCGTAGAACAGCTCGCGGTCGAAGCGCTTCGAGGTCGGGATCGTCTCCAGGTAGCCCTCGAACGCCTGCTGCACGGCACGCAGCTCGCGCTTGCCGAGCCGGCGCACGGTCGGGTGGTCGCTGAAGCGACGGGCCCCCTCCTCGACCACCGTCATGGTGTCGAGCAGGTCGGCGCGCCGGATCGAGCGGGCCGCGACGAGCGCGAGCTGCACCGGGCCGTCGGTGTTGTCGAGGTGCAGGCCGAAGTCGTCGTCCTCGCCGGTGCCGGCGTAGTGGTCGACCTGGGCGAGGTAGGCCCGCAGGTAGCGGCGGACGAGTCGCTCGACCTCCGCCTCCGGCAGCGCCTTCTGCCACCCCACCAGGGCGAGGCTGGCGGCGAAGCGACGCAGGTCCCAGGTGAAGTGACCGATGTAGGCCTCGTCGAAGTCGTTGACGTCGAAGACGAGGCGGCCGTCGGAGCTGAGGTAGGTGCCGAAGTTCTCGACGTGCAGGTCGCCGTGGATCCAGATGGCCCCGCTGCGCTCGTCGACCCACGGGTCGTCCGCCGCGGTCTGGTCGGCGTAGAACAGGCAGGCCGAGCCGCGGTAGAAGGCGTGCGGGTCGGCCGCCATCTTGCGGAACTTGCCGCGGAAGGCGACGGGGTCGGCCCGCACCAGCGGGGCGAAGGCGTCGTGGAAGGTCGAGACGATCAGCTCGGTGCGGTCGCTGCTCACCCCGGCAGCATGGCACCGCCGGCCTCGTGCGTCAGCGATGCCACGAGCCCGCCGCTCCCCGGGGCGGGGGGCGGCGGGCTCGTGGCGCGGACGCGCAGGTGCTACTTGAGCTCGGCGGAGCTCAGCCCGAGCAGACGGCGGGCCACGATGAGCTGCTGGATCTGCTGGGTGCCCTCGAAGATGTCGAGGATCTTGGAGTCACGGCCCCACTTCTCGAGCAGCTCGGACTCGGAGTAGCCGAGGGTGCCGGCGAGCTCGACGCAGCGCAGCGTGACCTCGCTGCCCATGCGGCCGGCCTTGGCCTTCGCCATGGACGCCTGCATCGAGTTGGGCTGGCGGTTGTCGGCCATCCAGGCCGACTGCAGCGTCAGCAGGTAGGCCGACTCGAACTCCGCCTCGAGCGCCAGGAAGGTCGCCGCGGCGGCCGACTGGTTGAGGCCCGGCCGGTCGTAGTCGACCTCGACGCCCGCGTCGCGCAGCAGGTCGCGGGTCAGGTCGAGCGCCGCACGGGCGCACCCGAGCGCCATCGCCGCCACGAGCGGGCGGGTGTTGTCGAAGGTCGCCATCGCGCCCGCGAAGCCCTGCTTGGTGTCGATCTCGGGCGAGCCGAGGAGGTTCTCCGCCGGGACGCGGCAGTCCTCGAAGATGATGACGGCGGTGTCGGAGGCGCGGATGCCGAGCTTGTGCTCGAGGCGCTCGACCCGCATGCCGGGGGTGCCCTTCTGCACCACGAACGACTTGATCGCGGCACGCCCCTTGGCCTTGTCGAGGGTCGCCCACACCACGACGCTGTCGGCCCGGTCGCCGGAGGTGACGTAGATCTTCTCGCCGTTGATGACGTACTCGTCGCCGTCCTTGACGGCCGTGGTCGTGATGTTGGCCGAGTCGGAGCCGACGCCGGGCTCGGTGATCGCCATCGCGGCCCAGGTGCCGGCGAAGCGCTCGAGCTGCTCGTCGTCGGCGACCGAGGCGATGGCGGAGTTGCCGAGGCCCTGACGCGGCATCGACAGCAGCAGCCCGACGTCGCCCCAGCACATCTCGAGCACCGACAGCACGCTGGCGAGGTTGGCGCCGTTCTTGTTGCCGGGCTTCTCGTCGGGCTTGTCGCTGCGACGTACGCCGCTCGCGCCGGCGCCGCCGGTGGCGCCCGACTCGCTCACGCCGTCGATCATCGCGGCGAGCATGTCGAGCTCCTTGGGGTAGGCGTGCTCCTGCTCGTCGTACTTGCGCGAGATCGGCCGCAGCATGTTCATCGCGACCTGGTGGGCCTGGTCGATCAGCGGGCGGTGCTTCTTGGGGGTCTCGAGGTTGATCATCGTGTGCTCCTTCGTGGGGGTCCTGGTGGTCGGGGCGGCGGCCGGTCGCCTCAGACCAGGACCACTCCCTCCATCAGGCCGACGGCACGCAGGTCGCGGTACCAGCGCTCGACCGGGTGCTCCTTGACGAAGCCGTGGCCACCGAGCAGCTGCACGCCGTCGAGGCCGATGCGCATGCCGTGCTCGGAGCACAGCCGTCGTGCCAGCGCGATCTCCTTGGACGCGTCGCGGCCCTGGGCGACGAGCGACGCGGCGCGCCACGTCGCCAGGCGCATGCCCTGGAGCTCGATGCCGATGTTCGCGACCATGAAGGCCACCGACTGCCGGTTGGCGATCGGCTCCCCGAAGGCCTCGCGATCCTTGACGTAGGGGATGACGTAGTCGAGGACGGCCTGGCCGGTGCCGACCGCGAGGGCGCACCACGCCAGGCGGGAGAAGCGCACGCAGTCGACGTAGTCGGACGGCTCGCCGAGCAGCGCGATGGCCTCGACGGCGACGTCGTCGAGCACGAGCCTGGAGAGGCTGGCGGCGCGCAGGCCCATGGACGGGTCGGACTCGACGGTGACGCCGGCGGTGCCCGACTCCACGACGAAGAGGCGAGGCTCGCCGTCGAGCAGGGCGCCGACGACGAACAGCTCGGCCTTGTCGCCGCGGACCACGGCCGACTTGCTGCCGTTGAGCACGAAGCCGTCACCGCGTCGCTCGGCGGTGGTGGCCGGGTCGAGCGGGTCGAAGAGCGGGCGCGGCTCCGACAGCGCGAGCGCTGCCGCCGGCACCTCCTGGCCGGTGAAGTGCGGCAGGTAGGTCTGCTGCTGCTCCTCGGTGCCCCACAGCGAGATCGCGGTGGCCACCGCGCCGGGCGCCAGGGCGGCGACGGCCAGGCCCATGTCGCCGTGCGCGAGCGCCTCGTGGACCAGCACGCCGCCGACGGCGGAGCGCTCGGTGGCGATGCCCTCGAGCTCCTCCGGCACGCCCAGGATCGGCAGGCCGATCTCCAGGGTGGCCTTGAGCAGCTCCTCGGGGGCCGCGCACTCCTCGTTGGCCGCGGAGGCGGCGGGTCGCACGACCTCGTCCGCGAACTCCCTCACGACGTCGGCGATCATCTGCTCGTCCTCACCGGGGGTGAGGTCGAACTGGTCGATGCGCTTCGCGCTGGGCACCCGGTTGCCACCGCTGCGCTTGCCGGCGCGGGCGAAGGTGCGGCCCACGGTGCCGGCGGTGCGGAAGCCCGCGCTCGTCACCTTGTAGACGCCCTGCTCGGTCTGCTTGCGGATGCCGAGCCGGTCCATGATGTCGCTGGAGGCCAACCGGTTGAGCGCCGCGATGGCGAGGCCCATCGGGTCGCGGGTCTCGCCGTCGGCGAGGCCGTGCCGGCCGCCCGCGCGCAGCAGGGTCCAGGACAGTCGCAGCGGCGACGCGGCCTGGTCGCCCGTGCCCGAGGTGGTGTCGGCCGTCTTCGGGGTCGTGGAAGCCATGACTCCGAATGTAACTGCGAGTTACACATCGCGCCACAGGCCCTGCGCGTGTCCGAGGTCACGCGCCCCCGCGCCGCCCCGCGGGGGTCCTAGGATCGGCCCATGCGTGAGACCAGCGACCTGCCCGCGGCCCCCGGCTCGGCCGAGCTGCCGACCGGCGGCACCGTGCTGCCGATCACGCGCTGGGGCACCGAGGTGATGCATCGCCCGGCGCGTCGGGTGACGACGTACGACGCCGACCTGGCGCGGTTGGTGACCGACATGGTCGCCACGATGTACGCCGCCGACGGTGTCGGGCTGGCGGCGTGCCAGGTCGGCGTCGACCTGGCGGTCTTCGTCTTCGACTGCCCCGACGGCGACGGCCTGATCCACCGCGGCGTCGTGTGCAACCCGGTGCTGGAGGTGCCCGAGGGCCGCGACCGGCGCCTCGACGACGACGACGAGGGCTGCCTGTCCTTCCCTGGCGGGTTCGTGCCGTGCGCCCGGCCCGACCACGCCCGCGTGACCGGCACCGACCACACCGGCGCCCCGGTCGCCTTCGAGGGCGACGGCCTGCTGGCGCGCTGCCTGCAGCACGAGACCGACCACACCCGCGGCACCGTCTTCGGCGACCGGCTCTCGGCCAAGGTCTTCAAGAAGCTGCGCAAGCAGGTCGAGGCCGAGGCCGACGACTTCCCGCTCGACTGGCCCGTCGGGGCCGCGCCGCAGCCCCAGGCAGGCCGAGCCTGACCCGCGCCCGGGGTCCCGCCCTCAGGGTCCTGACGGGTCGGGGACCGGCTCGGTGGCGGCGCGAGGGTCGGGAGACGTCGCCGCAGGCAGCGTGACGGTGACCCGGGTGCCCTCGCCGACCGCGCTGCGGATGTCGATGGCGCCGCCCTGCTGCTGCACCAGGTCGCGGGCGCTGGCCAGGCCGAGCCCGGACCCGCCGTCGTCGGTGGCCATGCGACCGCGCTCGAACTGGTCGAAGATCGACGACAGGTCGTCGGCGTGGATCCCCCGGCCGTGGTCGGAGACGGTGATCACGACGTCGCCGCCCGTGCGCCCGAAGCCGACCTCGACGCGGACGTCGGGCTCGGAGTACTTCAGCGCGTTGACGACCAGGTTGGTGACCACCCGGGTCATCGCCTCCCCGTTGGCCCGGGCGAGCGAGACGGCCGGCTCGACGACGACGCGCCCCTCCGCGGCGGGGCCGAGCGCCAGCACGGCACGCCGCGCGACGTCGGCCACGTCGATGTCGTCTACCTGCACGTCGGCGTGGGCGACGCGCTGCTGCGCGAAGTCGACCAGCCCCTGCACCATCGAGAGCAACCGGTCGGCCCCGGCGTCGATCCGGTCGAGCAGGTCGTCGCGCAGGCCGGGGTCGTCGCCCGCCTCGCGCAGCGCCTCGACGAAGCCCTTGATGACCGTCACGGGCGTGCGGAAGTCGTGGGTGAAGCTGGCGTAGAAGGTGTCCTGTGCCTCTTCCAGGCGCTTGACGTCGGTGCGGTCACGGGTGACCTTCGCGTAGCCGGTGAGCCGGCCCTGGGCGTCGTGCAGCGCGGTGATGGTGACGTCGGCCCAGAACCGCGAGCCGTCACGGCGCACGCGCCACCCGGTGCTGTGGACCCGGCCCCGCCGGCGGGCGGCCTCGAGCAGCCGGGCCGGCAGACCGTCGCGCTGGTCCTCCGGCAGGTAGAACATCGCGAAGGAGCGGCCCACCGCCTCGTCGGCGGTGTAGCCCTTGAGCCGCTCGGCGCCGAGGTTCCAGGTCTCGATGGTGCCCTGCGGGTCGAGCGCGATGATGGCGTAGTCGACGACCTGGCCGACGAGCAGGCGCAGCCGCTCCTCGCTGTCGCGCAACCGCACCTCGAGGTCGTGCTGTGCGGTCAGGTCGCGGGTCACCTTGACGAAACCGGTGGGGCGGCCCTCGGCGTCGTGCAGCGCGGTGATGACGACGTCGGCCCAGAACTGCCGGCCGTCCTTGCGCACCCGCCAGCCGCTGTGCGCGACGTGACCCTTGGCGCGGGCCTCACGCAGCAGGTCTCCCGGCAGGCCCAGGCGGCGGTCCTCCGGGGTGTAGAACACGGTCCAGCTCCGCCCGACCGTCTCGTCGGCGGAGTAGCCGTTGACCACCTCGGCGCCGGCGTTCCAGCTGGTGATGGTGCCCTGCAGGTCGAGACCGATGACGGCGTGGTCGGAGATCTGGTCGACGAGGGCAGCCAGCATCTCGACGCGCGCAGGGGCGTCGCCCGCTGCTGGGTGCTCGGGGACCACGGGGCCAGGGTAGGCGCGACCAGCCCCTCGTGACACCCGGACCGCGGAGCGCGCCGCTCCCCCGGCGCGCGATGGTCAGCCGGAGCGGCGTACGGCGACGTAGCACGCGACCGCCGAGGCGGCGGCGACGTTGAGCGAGTCGACGCCGGCCGCCATCGGGATCACGGCCCGGCGCTCGCAGGCGGCCTGCCAGCGCGTCGAGAGGCCGTGCCCCTCGCTGCCGAGCACCAGCGCGAGCCGGTCGGCGCCGTCGACGGCCTCGTCGACCGGCACGGCGTCGGGGGCCAGGCAGAGCGCCACCGTGCGGTAGCCGCGGCGCGCCAGCTCGTCCATCGCCCCCGCCCAGTCGTCGAGACGTGTCCAGGGCAGCGAGAAGACCGTGCCCATCGCGACCTTGACCGCTCGTCGGTACAACGGGTCGGCGCAGCGAGGTGACAGCAGCACGGCGTCGACGCCCAGGCCGGCTGCGTTGCGGAGCACCGCACCGACGTTGGTGTGGTCGACGACGTCCTCGAGCACCACGACCGTGCGCGCGCCGTCGAGCACCTCGTCGAGCGACGGCAGCGGCTCGCGGTGCAGGCTCGCCAGCGCGCCGCGGTGCACGTGGAAGCCGGTCACCTGCTCGGCGAGCCGCTCCTCGACGACGTAGCAGGGCACGTCGTGGCGCTCCAGCACGTCGGCGAGCCCGTCGAGCCAGCGCGGGGCCATGAGGAACGACCGGGGTCGGTGGCCTGCGTCGACGGCGCGTCGCACGACCTTCTCGCCCTCGGCCAGGAAGAGCCCGTGCTCGGCCTCCAGCGAGCGCCGCAGCTGCACGTCGCGCAGGTCGCGGTAGTCGGCGAGGCGGGGGTCCGCCGGGTCGTCGACCTCGACCAGCCGGGCCACGGCTAGCGGGCCGCGACCGAGGGGTGGGCGACGCCGACGACCTCGCCCACCACGATGATCGCCGGCGGCCGCACCGACTCGGCCACCAGCGCGTCGGCGAGCCCGCCGAGCGTGGTCAGCACGGTGCGCTCGGTGGGCATGGAGCCGTCGCA
Source organism: Nocardioides marmoraquaticus (assembly GCF_054777915.1). Classification (NCBI taxonomy): domain Bacteria; kingdom Bacillati; phylum Actinomycetota; class Actinomycetes; order Propionibacteriales; family Nocardioidaceae; genus Nocardioides; species Nocardioides marmoraquaticus. Next base: position 103,994 of record NZ_BAAHAA010000013.1, read on the forward strand.
GACGACCGCGACGGGCGTGTCGCCGGCGCGCCCGCTCTCGAGCAGGGCGGCCGCGATGGCCGGGGCGTTCTCGACCGCCATCATCAGCACCACGGTGCCGCGCATGCGCGCGAGCGCGTCCCACTGCACCAGCGAGTCGGGGTGGCCGGGCGGCAGGTGGCCGCTCACCACCGTGAACTCGTGGGTCACGCCGCGGTGCGTCACGGGGATGCCCGCGAGGGCCGGCACGGCGAGCGGGCTGCTGATGCCCGGCACCACCGTCACCGGCACGCCCGCGGCCTGGCAGGCCTCGATCTCCTCGTAGCCGCGCCCGAAGACGAAGCTGTCACCACCCTTGAACCGCGCCACCCGGTGACCGGCGAGCGCCTCGTCGACGATGACGCGGTTGATCTCCTCCTGCATCGCCGAGCGCCCTCGGGGCAGCTTGGCGACGTCGACGATGCGGGTGCTCGCGGGCAGCTCGGCCAGCAGCTCGCGGGGCGCGAGCCGGTCGGCGACGACGACGTCGGCCTCCATCAGCGCCTTGCGGCCGGCGACGCTCACCAGCTCGGGGTCGCCCGGTCCGCCGCCCACCAGGACGACGCCCGGCCCGGCGTCGCGGCGCGCGCCCGCGGCCAGCCGGCCCTCGCGCAGCGCCGTGACGACCTCGTCGCGCAGCGCCGCATGGTGCATCGGGTCACGATCGGCGGCCCCCGTCGCCATGACGGCCACCGTGTCGCCGTGGTGCCGCCCGACCGCGGGGGTGTACGCCGTACCGCTCGCGGCGTCGTCGGCCCGCACGCACCAGGTGCGTCGCTCCTCGGCCAGCCGGCTGACCAGGGCGTTGACCTCGGGGTCGTCGGTGGCGGCCAGGGCGTACCAGACCTCGTCGAGGTCGCGCTCCTCGAAGCCGCGCTCGTGCCAGGTGATCTCCCCCGCCCCGGCCAGGCCCTCGATCGCGGGCGTCACGGCCGGCGACACCAGACGCACCTCGGCGCCGGCGGCGATGAGGGTCGGGACCCGGCGCTGGGCGACGTTGCCGCCGCCCACGACCAGCACGGGACGTCCGGCCAGGCGCAGGCCCACCGGGTAGGTCGGGTAGTCGGTCTGCTCGCGCACCACGCGCCCATTCTCGGGGGTCGGCTCTCGCGCGGCGCACCGGGCGTCGCACCGTGGACGGTGCACGCGCGTGCTCGCGCCCAGCGGGTGGGTACGTCCCGCGCATGAGTCTCGACCGACCCGTGCACCCCGACCCCTACGAGTTGCTGCCGCAGGTGCCGTCGTTCACCGTCACCAGCGACGACGTGACCGACGGGCAGCCGATCAAGGACGACCAGGTGGCCGCCGAGGGCAACACCTCGCCGCAGCTGTCCTGGAGCGACGCCCCCGAGGGCACCAAGAGCTTCACCGTCACCTGCTTCGACCCCGACGCCCCCACCCCGTCGGGCTTCTGGCACTGGGTCCTCGTCGACCTCCCGGCCGACACCACCTCGCTGCCCACCGGCGCGGGCGCCGCCGACGGCGACCTGCCGGCCGGCGCCTTCATGTGCCGCAACGACGGCAGCAGCAAGGACTTCATGGGCGCCGCCCCGCCCGAGGGCGACCAGCCCCACCGCTACTACTTCGTCGTCCACGCCGTCACCGAGGAGCAGCTCGGCGTCGACTCCGACGCCTCCCCCGCCGTCGTCAGCTTCAACCTGGCCTTCAAGACCGCCGGCCGCGCGATCCTGCACGGCACCTACCAGCACTGATCAGCTGATCGGGGAGGATCTCCCGCACCTGGTGCGGAGGATCCTCCCCGATCCGCGTCGTCCACAGGCGCGCCGAGCAGCGCTGGCCAGCACCGCGACGGCGGGGCACCGTGGCGACGTGCTGGAAGCCCTGCGACGACTGCGAGCCGAGCAGGACGGTGTCGTCAGCCGCCGTCAGCTGCTCGACATCGGCGCCACCGATCCCGACGTCGACCGCTGGCGACGTCGGCGTCTGCTCACGACCGTCCACCCGGGGGTGTACGTCGACCACACCGGCCCGCTGGCCTGGACTCAGCGGGCCTGGGCCGCGGTCCTCGCCGTCGAGCCCGCTGCCTTGGCGGGTTCGTCGGCGCTGCGGGCCGAGACCGGCCCCGGACGGCGTGACCACGAGGACGACGGGCCCGTCCACGTGGCCGTGGACCACACCCGTCGGGTGACGCCACCCGAAGGCGTGGTCGTGCAGCGCGTCCGCGGGCTCGACGAGCGGGTGCGTTGGGCCGGGCGCCCGCCACGGGTACGGGTCGAGGAGGCCGTCCTCGACGTCGCCCAGGAGGCCGCCACCGACGACGCGGCGATCGCGGTCCTGGCCGATGCGGTGCAGGCGCGGCTGACGACGGCTGCGCGTCTCGCCGACGCCCTGGCGGCCCGCTCGCGCGTACGTCGCCGAGCGTTCCTCCGCTCGGTGCTCGGCGACGTCCTGGCCGGGGCCTGCTCGGTCCTGGAGCACGCCTACCTGCGCGACGTCGAGCGAGCGCACGGCCTGCCGCGCGGTCGGCGGCAGGCACCCACGACGGCCGGACGGCCCGGGTTCCGGGACGTCGTCTACGACGCGCTGGGGCTGGTGGTCGAGCTCGACGGGCGGCTCGGTCACACCCGTCACGCCGATCAGGACCGTGACCTGGAGCGCGACCTCGACGCCGCCACGGTCCTGCTCCGCACGCTGCGGCTCGGACACGGCCAGGTGGTCGGGCGGCCGTGCGAGACCGCGGCGACCCCGGGCCGCATCATGCGGGCCCTGGGGTGGGACGGCGTCGTCCGCGCCTGCACACGCTGCCCCGCGCCGGTGGCCGCCTGATCGGGGAGGACCGTCCGCACCTGGTGTGCAGGATCCTCCCCGATCACCACGTCACGGGTTGCCGACGACCATCCAGCCGAGCACGGGGGTCGACTGCAGGCCGACGAGGACGCACATGCCGAGCAGGAGCACGAGCGACCAACCGATGACCTTGCGGAAGATGTCGCCCTCCTTGCCGGCGAGGCCGACGGCGGCGGCGGCGATCGCCAGGTTCTGGGGGCTCACCATCTTGCCGAGCACGCCGCCCGAGGTGTTGGCCGAGGCCATGAGCACCGGGTCGAGGCCGGCCTGGGCGGCGGTCTGCACCTGCAGCGCGCCGAACAGCGCGTTGGCGGAGGTGTCGGAGCCGGTCACGGCGACGCCGATCCAGCCGAGGATGGGGCTGAGCACGGCGAAGAAGGCGCCCGTCTGCGCCAGCCAGGCACCCAGCGAGGTCGTCATGCCGGAGAGGTTGAGCACGTAGGCCAGGGCGAGCACGGCCATCACCGTGACGATGGCCCACTTGAGCTCGGCGTAGGTCTTGCCGTAGGTGCGCAGCCCCTCGGCGGGCGAGACCTTGAGGATCAGCATCGTGACGAGCCCCGCGATGATCATCAGGGTGCCGGCGGCGGGCAGCCAGTTGAAGGTGAAGTTGGTCGTCGCGACCGGGTCGCCCGCGGGGTTGAGCACCTCGAGGCCGGGCCAGGCGAAGACCGTCGTCCAGGGCTCCTCGGCGAAGAACGCCTTGACCGCCGGGATGTTGGTGATCGAGAAGATGGCGATGATGACGAGGTACGGCGCGTAAGCCTTGGCGATCTCGCCACGGGTGTCGTCGACGGCCGCGTCACCGGTCGCCACCGCGCCGCCCGAGGTCGCTCCGGTGCCCGAGCCGCTGCTGCGGGCGACCTCGCGGTCGCCGGAGTCGGCGGCGGTGATCACCTCGGCGGGCTGCCACACCCGGGTCAGCCCGACCACGGCGACGGCGCCGGCGAGCGCCGCGATGATGTCGGCCAGCGGCACCGAGATGAAGTCGGCGGCCACGAACTGGGCGAGGCCGAAGGCGGCACCGGCCGCGAGGGCGGGCAGCCACGTCTGGCGAACCCCACGCTTCCCGTCGACGATCAGCACGAGGATGAGCGGCACGAAGATCGCCAGGATCGGGGTCTGGCGCCCGACCATGGCGCCGAGGGTGTCGACGGCGATGGAGGACTCGAGACGGGGGTCGTCGCTGACGCCCGAGGTGACGGCGCCGAGGGTGACGATCGGGGTGGCGAGCGCGCCGAAGGCGACCGGTGCGGTATTGGCGACCAGCGCCACGACGGCGGCCTTCATGGGCTCGAAGCCGAGGGCCAGCAGCATCACGACCGTGATCGCCACCGGCGTGCCGAACCCGGCGAGCGCCTCGAGCAGCGCGCCGAAGCAGAAGGCGATGATGATCGCCTGGATCCGCTGGTCGGGGCTGACCTTCTCGAACGACCGCCGCAGCACGTCGAAGTGCCCGCTGGCGACGGTGAGGTTGTAGACCCAGATCGCGTTGATGACGATCCACAGGATCGGGAAGAAGCCGAAGACCGCACCCTGGGAGGTGGCGAGCAGCGCCTGGCCGACGGGCATCCCGAAGAGTGCGATCGCGAGCACGATCGACACGACCAGCGACACGAGGCCGGCCTGCCACGCCTTCATCCGCAGCACGCCGAGCAGCACGAACAGCGTGATCAGCGGTACGGCGGCCACGAGCGCGCTGAGCGTCAGCGAGCCGCCGACGGCCTCGAGGTCCTGCTGGAACATGGGTCCTCCCAAGAGGGGTGTGGTGCCGCGTCGGGCTCGGCGGCAGGTCGGGCAGCGGTGGTGCGGGTCGTGCGGTGGTGCAGGGTCAGCGGTCGGGCAGCAGCGCGCTCACGGGCGCACCGTGGATCGAGGCGTCGAGCACCTCGATGGTGTGGGCCATGCCCATCGGGCGGGTGCCGTTCTGCTCGGCGTGACGCTCGAGCGCGGAGGTCACCTGCATCAGGCAGCCGGGGTTGGCGGTGACCAGCAGCTCGGCACCGGTGCTGACGATGTTGGCGGCCTTGCGGTCGCCCAGCTCCTGGGCCGGCTCGGGGTTGAGGATGTTGTAGATGCCGGCCGAGCCGCAGCAGATGTCCGCCTCGGGGATCTCCTTCAGCGTCAGGCCCGGGATGTCGGTCAGCAGGTCGCGCGGCTGCGTGCGGATGCCCTGGGCGTGCGCGAGGTGGCAGGCGTCGTGGTAGGCGATGGTGACCTCGAGCGGGTGCCGCTCGGCCCGCGACCCGAGCTCGAGCAGCACCTCGGAGACGTCACGGGTCTTCTCGGCAAAAGCCCGGGCGCGCTCGGCGTACGCCGGCTCGTCGGCGAGCAGCTCGGCGTACTCCTTCATCGTCGAGCCGCACCCGGCCGCGTTGACCACGATGCGCTCGACGCCGGCGTCGTCGAAGGCGTCGACCAGGGCCTTGGCGAAGGCCTTGCCCTCGGGCTCGCGGCCGGCGTGCACCGACAGCGCGCCGCAGCAGCCCTGGTCCTGCGGGACGACGACGTCGCAGCCCTCGGCCCGCAGCACGCGGGCGGTGGCGGCGTTGACGCCGGGGAAGAAGGCTCCCTGCACGCAGCCGACGAGCATGCCGACGGTCATGCGCCGCTCCCCCAGCGCCTCGATGTGGGCCGGGAGCGGCATCGGCTTGCCGAGGCGGGGCGCGAGCTTCTCCATCGCCGCCAGCTGCGGCGCGAGCCGCTCGAGCAGGCCGGTGCGGCGTACGGCCTTGTCGAGGCCGGTGCGCTGCATCAGCTTGAGCGGGCCGCGCGCCAGGCGGAGCCGCTTGGGGTGTGGGAAGAGCGAGAAGATCAGGCCACGCAGCGCCTTGTCGGCGACGCCGCGGTCGTGGTTGCGCTCGACCTGGGCGCGGGTCTGCTCGATGAGCCGGTCGTACTGCACGCCCGACGGGCACGCGGTCACGCAGGCCATGCAGCCCAGGCACGCGTCGAAGTGGCCGACCATCTCGTCGGTCATGGGCTCCCCCTCGAGCCCCTCCTTCATCAGGTAGATGCGGCCGCGGGGGCTGTCCATCTCCTCGCCCCACAGCACGTACGTCGGGCAGGTCGGGAGGCAGAACCCGCAGTGCACGCAGTCGCCGATGAGGGCGGCGTCGGGCGGGTGGTGCTCGTCGAAGGCGCCGGACGCCAGCTCGCCGAGCACGTCCTGCGGCTCGACGACGGCACCGGTCTCACCGCCGGGAGCGGGACGGTCGATCTCCTGCGTCACGGTCAGATCCCTCCTACGAATCGGCCCGGCGCGAGGCGCCGGTCGGGGTCGAACTCGCCCTTGACGCGCTGCATCAGCCGCAGCGCCGGGACGGGGCCCCAGGTGTCGACGACCTGCTTGACCTCGGCCGGGGCGTCGAGCACGACGGCGGCGCCGCCGCGCGCGGTGCACACGGCGCGGAGCCGCTCGGTCGCGGCGGCGGCGTCGGACGGGGCGACGACAGCG